>CAZVLZ010000038.1:0-10881 GCA_964628345.1 uncultured Candidatus Peribacteria bacterium
TTTTGATCAAAAAAATAATACAATTTTTGTCGCTCCGCTCAGGGCTCTTCTCACTTATGAAGTGCATGTTTGTTCAATGAACTTCACGCGACTGCCCCTGCGAGCAAATCGAAGCATTGCTCTCTCTGCGCGCATCCGTGCGCGAGCGGTGAAGAAAAGTGGAACATTTACTTTTTCGCATCATCAAGGGCTCTTTCGATTTAAGAGCCCTGTATCAGCAGTCACACCGGGGCAAGTACTCGTGCTCTACCGGGGCAGAGAGATCGTGGGAAGCGGCCTGATTGCACCGATTCGGCATAAAAAATCGAAACGGAATCACTGAAATCTGCTACGATTCGATACCGCTCGCCGTAGCGCAAATTCTCATTTTCCGGTATACTGTCTTGATCCCGCTCCACCGACGCCAAGACCGGCAACACAGTGCCTGCTACGATGCGCAGGGGAACATCATCCTGCCCGGTGAAGCAACAGCTGCCCATTGCGAAGAAGATCATGGAGAAATCCCGGTGGTGATTCACCATGAAACGATTGAAAGAGCCCTACCAGAAAAGAAAAGGAAGAAGTTGCCCTGTTGGATTCCCTGGCTGCGGAAGACTGTCACTTCCCTCCCCTCACACGCAACTGAAAATGCCAGTGCCGTTCTGCAGGAGAGTGCACGACAGTACCGGGAGAGCGCTGAGGATTGCAGAACGCTTTCACAACGCATGCACCAGAGCATCAGAGGGGTTCTGCAGAGTATCTGGGCATTCCTCGTGCAACCGGTGTGGGTTATCCGTCCACGGAAAGAGCCCAGGCGTTACAGCAGAATCACGCTCTTCCTCATCGACACCGTGCGTTTTGGCGGAACGTTTTCCGTCCTCTTCGCGGCTCTCTTCGTTTCACTCAATTACCAGAGTTTTTGGCAGATTATCCAAACCCGTCTGGATCCTCTGCAGGAAATTCGCGCAGAGACGAGCGGCGGTGCTGGAACGACGGCCGAGCTCCGCGAGAAGCTCCTCAGGTCGCCCATGCTCACGACTGCCGGCAGTCAGAATGAGGGCAGTCTTTTGAGCTTCCTTCCGCCCGTGGGTCCGCCCGAGAACCGGCTCATCATTCCGAAACTGAACCTGAACGTACCGATTGTGGTTCCCACCTACGAAGCGTTGCTGCGGGAAGACTGGACGCAGGTGGAAACGGACATTCAGCAATCGCTCGAGCAGGGAGTCGTCCACTATCCGGGCACGGCTAAACCCGGTCAGGCAGGGAACTTCTTCGTCACGGGACACAGCTCCTACTACCCGTGGGCGCCCGGTAACTACAAAACAGTCTTCGCGCGACTGCACATGCTCTCCGAGGGGGACGATTACTGGGTGTACTACGGCGGCGACAAGCACCGCTACGTCGTTGCGTCCATCGCGGAAGTGAAACCTTCCAACGTGGACGTGCTCGACCAACCCGCGAACCGGCGCCTGAGCACCCTCATGACCTGCACACCTGTCGGGACGACCTTACGCCGTCTCATCATTCAGGCTGAGGAGGTGGATCCGGAAACCGGCTCTCCGCTCGCCGTCGGGCAGCAGCCGGTGCGGGAGCAGCCGAAGTACAAGATGGAGATGCTCCCCATTTAATCCCCTGCTCTCCGCAGGAAGATCATCCTATACTGTGGATGTCTTGCCGCTGTGGTGAAATGGTAGACACGGGGGACTTAAAATCCCCTGCCCGTAACTGGGCATGCTGGTTCGATTCCAGCCGGCGGCACCATTCGACTCGTCCACCCGCTTCGCAGGCGAGACGTCGCTCATAGTCCTCCGTGGTGACTTCGGGCCATTCTTTGTGACGAACAAGTCGAATGACCGTGAGCGAAACGAAGCGAAGTCGAACTGCCCTTCGTCATATTGCTCTATTGCTGATTATTTGATGAATTAAACTATTTATTGTATAATGCTAGATACACATGCAATCCCTCACAGCGAGCGTCCTCCGGCAGCCTGTTGTACCGGCTCGCAGGCACTTCGATTCCGCGACCATCGGGTGGATCGCGCTCACGGTGATGATCATTGCGGGCTCCACCACCAATGCATTCAGCAAGAAACTCACGGAATTCTACTCGCCGCTCTCCATGCTCTTCTTGAGTGAGGTGATGCTGCTGCTGTTCGCCGTGCTCACGTTCGGATTTTTCCCCATTGTAAAGAAATTCCGGCACGTGCGTCCTGCTCTCATCCTGCCGCTGCTCACCACCGGTGTGCTGAATGGCATCGTCGCTCCCGTCTTCTGGTTCACGGGTCTCGAGCGCACCTACGCTGTGAATGCGCAACTGTTCGGCAATGCAGAGACCATCTTTCTGATTGTCTTCGGCATGCTGCTCCTACACTCATTTCCGAAAAAATCGCAGTGGCTCGGTGGCGGCATCATCCTCTTCGGATTACTCACGGTCGCCCTGAAAGGATTCACTGCCGCTGTGAGCATCGCCAGCGGCGACGCACTCATCGTCCTCGCTGGCGGCATCTACGGTCTCGGCGGCATTCTCATCCGCAAGTACCTGCGTCACCTCGAACCACAGATCATTATCGTGACACGGTCCTGCTCTGCCGTTGCCTTCTTCTTCCTTCTCTCCCCATTCATCACGCACCCGTTCGCATCTGAGCTCAAAGCGTTTCCTTTGGAATTCCTGGGGGTATTGATCGGCTACGGACTCATCTCGCGCTTCCTGCTGATCTTCAGCTACTACGAATCTCTCGAGAGGCTGCCGATCCAAACGGTCTCACTGCTCGGCACCGTTACCGTCGGAACCGGCCTGCTCTTCGCGCACTGGTACCTCGCTGAATCCATCGTCTGGTATCAGGGGGCAGGAGCCGCACTCATCATTCTGGGAGCGATCGTCGTGCAGTGGAGCAGCCTCAGGAAACTGGAAAAGCACGTGGTGCAGTATCTGAAGGCACACCATCATTAGGGATTCGGGGGCAGGGATTCGGGATGACCCACCCGTACGACCGGACGGTCGGGCGGGGAATAATGGGATACTGGGGAGAATAGTGGAGCAGCTCCAGGTCGCTGCGAACGGAGAACAGCGAAAATGCTTGCCATGCACACGTACAGACGGTAGGCTCCCGCGCGATCATGACCGGATTGGAAGCTGCAGGCCCCCGAGGCCCGGAACAGGGCAGGGGGACGTCGTTTCCCGATGCTCCGGACAATGTGCTGCAGCATCTGAAGGGTAAAACGATCCTCCTGCTCGGTTCCGGCGCGCTCAAGATCGGGGAAGCAGGAGAATTCGACTACTCCGGCAGCCAGGCCATCAAAGCCTTTAAGGAAGAGGGCGCGCGCATCGTCCTCGTGAATCCCAACATCGCCACGAACCAGACAAGCTGGAACCTGGCCGACCGCGTGTACTTCGTTCCGGTGACACGGGAATTCGTCGAACGCATCATTGTTGCGGAGCGCCCAAGCGCGATTGCACTGAGCTTCGGCGGACAAACGGCCCTCAACTGCGGACTCGCACTCGCCGACGCCGGTGTGCTGCAGAAGTATGATGTGGCGGTTCTGGGAACGCCGATCGAGAGTATTCGCAAGACAGAGGACCGCGCGCTCTTCAACGCAGAACTCAAATCCATCGACGTGGACGTCCCACGATCCCATGCATGTGCATCCCTTGGTGCGGCGCTGAACGCGGCAAAAGAAATCGGATTCCCCGTCATCATTCGCGGTGCATTCGCGCTTGGCGGTAAGGGGAGCGGACGGGCCCTGAACGAGAAAGACCTCACGGAAATATGCAAAGTCGCCTTCGTGGAATCGCCGCAGGTTCTCGTGGAGGAGGATCTGACTGGCTGGAAAGAGATTGAGTACGAAGTGGTGCGCGATACCTCGGATAACTGCATCACGGTCTGCAACATGGAAAACGTGGACCCCCTGGGCATCCACACCGGCGAATCCATCGTCATCGCCCCGAGCCAGACACTCGACAACGAGGATTTCCAAATGCTCCGGTCCATCGCGCTCAAAGTGATCCGGCACCTGAAGATCGTGGGCGAGTGCAACATCCAGTATGCGCTCGATCCGCGCTCCCGCCGCTACCGCGTGATCGAGGTCAACGCGCGCCTGAGCCGCAGTTCCGCGCTCGCTTCGAAAGCAACGGGCTACCCGCTGGCTTTCATCGCCGCGAAGCTCGCGCTCGGATGGTCGCTCCCCGAACTCAGGAATGCCATCACACAGGTGACCTGCGCGGATTTTGAGCCATCACTGGACTACGTGGCCGTCAAGATGCCGCGGTGGGATCTGCAGAAGTTCCGGCACGTGAGCGACGCCGTCACGAGTGAAATGAAATCGGTGGGCGAAGTCATGGCACTGGGGCGGACATTCGAGGAGGCTCTGCAGAAGGCGATCCGCATGCTGAATATCGGCGAAGAGGGACTCGCGCCGTGTTCCATGAAATTCCGGGACATCGGCAAGGAGATCAAGCGCCCCACGCCGCGCCGGCTCTTCGCGGTCGCCGCAGCGCTCTCGGGTGAGTGGACCGTGGAGGAGGTCTCCATCGCCACGGGCATCGACCGCTGGTTTTTGGAACGCATCCGCACGTGCATGCAAATCGCTGCACACCTGCAGGAGACGCGCGCCAAGACCCCCCTGACACCCGCTCTCCTGCGCACGGCCAAGCGCGCAGGTTTCTCCGACAAGGCCATCGGGCTTTTGGGGGACCGTGCCGCAAACGATATCCGCGCCCTCCGTCTGGAGAACGGCATCACCCCGGTCATCAAACAGATCGATACTCTGGCTGGTGAATTCCCCGCGCAGACCAATTACCTCTACCTGACCTATCACGGCAGCGAGCACGACATGACCTTCTCCGGATTAAAACCACGCGCTATCGTGATCGGCAGCGGACCGTACAGTATCGGCTCCTCGGTGGAGTTTGACTGGTGCTGCGTGCAAGCCGCTCATGAATTGCAGCGTCAGAACTTTGACGTACTCATGATCAACAGTAACCCAGAAACAGTGAGTACGGACTACGACGAGTGCGACGCGCTCTTCTTCGACGAGCTCACCGAGGAACGCGTCCGCGATATCGCCGACCTCACGCAACCGGCCGGGATTGTGGTGTCGATGGGAGGACAGATTCCGAACTCGCTCTCCCCCAAGCTCGCCGCAGCGGGCTTGCCCATCCTCGGCACTTCACCACGGGATATCGACCGCGCGGAGGATCGTCACAAGTTCAGCCTGCTCTTGGACGAACTCAAGATTGACCAGCCCGAATGGAAGGAATTTTCGGAACTCTCCGGGGCCTCGTCGTTCGCCGACACGGTGGGGTACCCCGTCATCGTCCGTCCGAGCTACGTGCTCTCGGGCGCTTCGATGGCCGTCGTGCACTCGCACGACGACCTGACGGATTACGTGCAACGTTCCGCCTTCGTCAACAAGGAGGCACCCATCGTCATCTCCAAGTTCGAAGTGGGCGCCAAGGAAATCGATTTCGACGGCGTGGCGCAGGACGGCCACTTGCTCCTCTATGCGATCTCGGAGCACGTCGAGAATGCCGGCGTGCACTCGGGCGATGCCACGCTGGTACTCCCGCCGCAGCGCGTGAACCTGGAGACTTTGCGCAGAGTGAAACACATCGCCAAAGGAATCGCGCGGGGACTGAATATCTCCGGTCCATTCAACCTGCAGCTCCTCGCCAAGGAAAACCGGCTCAAGGTGATCGAGTGCAACCTGCGCGCAAGCCGCAGCTTCCCTTTCGCCAGCAAAGTCACCGGAGTGAATTTCATCACGCTCGCCACGCAGGCCCTGCTCAGAAAGGCTCCGGCGGACGTGCGATACCAGACAATCGACCTCGATCACGTCGGCGTAAAGGCAGCACAATTCAGCTTCTCCCGCCTGCGCGGCGCCGACCCGCGGCTGGGCGTGGAGATGGCCAGCACCGGCGAAGTGGCTTGCTTCGGGGACAATGCCGAGCAGGCGCTCCTGCTCGCAATGCTCGCCGTCGGTTTCAAGATTCCAAAGAAAAACATCCTCGTCACCATCGGGCACATCGAGGACAAATTGGACATGCTGCCCTCCCTCAAGCGCCTCGCGGAACGCGGTTTTACATTCTCGGCCACGCAGCGCACGCACGAGTTTCTCGAGTCCCGCGGCATTCCATCGGTGCTGCTCCACAAAATTTCGGAACCGCGCAGCCCCAACATCCGCGAGTGTCTGGAGCAGAAACGCGTGGACCTCGTCATCAACATCCCGACGCACAGTTCCTCCGCGGAACAGACCGACGGGTACTTCATCCGCAGACTCGCCACCGATCACGGCATCCCGCTCATCACGAATGTGCAACTGGCCAAGCGCATGGAAGAGGCACTCTATCGGGAATCGCCGGAGCATCTCCCCCTCCTCGCATGGCCGGACCTGCTCAAGGAGGACCGCTGAGAAACGAGGGAATTCCTTGCACGAACGACACGCAGCGCCTAGCATGGCGCTCACTCCTCCCCTGTCTTTGCCATGCCAGATCTGGATGATTTCACCCTTCCGGAAGAATCCCCCTCCTCCCAGAGCAGTGGCGGAACCCCTGTGGGAGATGATGAGCAGACGCTCGTCACACGTGAAGGTCTCAAAAAGCTGCAGGATGAACTCGATTACCTCAAAAAGACGCGACGTCAGGAAGTGGCTCAGCGTCTGAAAGAGGCCATCTCCTACGGCGACCTCTCTGAGAACTCCGAGTACGAGGAAGCCAAGAACGAACAGGCGTTCGTGGAGGGTCGGATTCTGGAACTGGAACGCAAGATCAAGAACGCCAAGATCATCACGGAGAAAACGGCACACAAGACTGTGGAGATCGGCTCCACCGTGGTCGTGCGCAATAAGACCACTCGTGACGAACCCGAGAGCTATACCATCGTCGGCGCCACCGAAGCGGACCCGATCGATAACAAGATTAGTAACGAGTCCCCGCTCGGCAAGGCGTTCCTCTCCCACAAGACCGGCGAAACCGTGGATGTCATCGCGCCGGGAGGGACGTTCCGGTACGAGATCTTGAAAGTAGCGTAACAAAATGGATCATGCGAGAATCTCGGATATTGGTTATTTATTTGATAATATGTTATAATATGAACATTGTCCATCTGGAACACACATGTCACCACTCCAATTAACACTTGACCAATGGCTTCAAGAACATTATCAACTACAGAAAAAAGATCTGACAATAAGAATGCCGAAGATAGTCCGGAATGCCTCTCGTTACAGTAAAGAAAGTACAAGAACCGATCAGGCTGGTACCATAGACCAATGGGTCGATAATTGGCTCGACGAAGTCAAACGGAGTGAAACGGAGGATGCAGAGGGAAAGGACCGCAAAGGAGTAGATGTGTATCTTGCAGAAAGCATGCACTCCACTCGAATGCGATTGAACAACCTGGGCGAATCCATACCGCTTGATCGATTTCCATTTAGGGATTTTCCCGAATCAGTACGTGAGCATGTCATTCGTGCTCTACAGAAAGAAATTGGCAGCGCTATCCGCAAAGTAAAGGGTCTCAGTATGATACAGGGCGCACAGATTTATTCGGATCATCAGTTGAGTGCAATTCTCCAACGAGAGTGCACTCCATAGAGGAATCGATGGACGCACTCGAGCAGAAGATCCTATGCACTGATATTTCTCGCCGTGCTACGCTATGGCTATGCCAGACGCCAAACCATCGTCCGTCCAGATTCCCGAGGAACTGAAGCAGAAATTCCCTGCTCTGATCGAGCTGATTTTGCATTCCGAGAGCATGAATGACGAGGAGCGGCAGTACTGGGTGAACATTCTGCCCGTGATGACACCCGAACAAATCCAGAACCTCACGGATATTCTCGTCAACGAAAAACAGCAGCTCGCCGCCATCGACCGCAAGTACGCCAAGGAGATTGAGCGCATCGGGGAATCGCAGCTCCTCGAGAAAGTGGACGAAGAGCGCCGCTCCCGCCGCGAGCAGCGATCGAGGAACGAGCGGAGCGCACGCGCGGAAGAAGAGGCGCGCACCGCGGAAATCCTGGGCAAAATTCAAAAGGAATAATGCAACAATGCAAGAGAGGACAGCGCAATGAGTTTACCACTTCGTATCAACGATGAATGCCGGGGAAACAGAGCAGGCACCGGTCGAGCAGGGCAAATAATTCTTCTTCCGAGTCGCTCCCTGCTTTCCACGCACCGGTTTTTAGACTGACCTCCGCATCCGTCACGCGCAGGAGCAAATCGGTCAGCTGCTCTCTGCGGCAGGACCGCGCCAGCGGCAGGAGCGATCGTGCCGCGCCGAACTTCACGCCCGTCGCCTGCATGACGCCCTGGAGGGTTGTCACGCCCTCACTCACCGCGGATGTCACCGCGACCAGCGAACTGACAATCCAGAGAAAAATATTCCAAATGCTCTGCGCGCTCTCGCCCGCCTTGAGGAGCTGCCGACAGTAGAGAACTGCTTCCTGCGCTCTGCCATCCCCCAGCAGATCCAGGAGGCGCCACACCGTCTGTTCCGCAGAGGGAAAGACGAGCACTTCGATATCGCGCGGCGTGACCGTCCGGCCAGTCGCGAAGAGCGAGAGCTTCTTGATTTCCTGCGAAAGCCTGCGTTGATCTTCCCCCACCTGTTTGAGCAGGAGTGTCGGCACAGCGGATTCCGTCGCCTTACCCGCCGTGCGGAACGCCTCCTCCACCCATCGCTGAAGCGCCACGCCCGTCAGAGGCGGAAAAGAGAGCACCGTCGCCAGTTCCAGCAATTCCTTGGTGGATGAGAGGCGGCGATCGGGCTTTTCGGCAACGAAGAGAACGACCACCTGCGGATGCACCTGGGCAAGCACGGCGCGCATACCCTGTGCGCCCTTGGGCGCTCTGCGTCGGCCGCCCGCTGATTCCTCGGAGGAGAATGCCGGGATGTCATCCACGACGACCAGACGCCGCTCCGCGATGAATGGAGCGGAAGCGACTTCATTCAAGAAAGTGGAAGGAGTCAAGCCCGATGCAGAGAGGCGCGTCAGGTTTTCCTCGCCCTGCCGTTCCCGAAACTCCCGCATCCAGCGCTGGAGCTCCTCGTGAAGGGTAAAACTGTTTTCGCCCGTAAAGAGGAAGACGTTTTCCATGAAAGTGAAGCTGCAGTGTACTCCAGAGCGGATTACGCACTGCTTTACATATGAAATATTTATTGTGGAAATAGAAATCAAACTCATCGAAACAACCTAATCAATTGCGCACGTCAACTTCCCTCCACTAGAGAGAAAACCGAAACTATTCTATAATATTCGGAAATGCACATTCCATACCGTTCACGGCAGTTCCTGCGGGCCCTCCTCTTCAGTGGGATCTGCGTTGCGGCTTCCTTCCTCATCGGCGTTCAGAGCGCCGGGGAAGTGCAGCCCGTCGCGCTCATCGAAGCCGGATCCGTAAGCCAGGCAGGAGACCTGACCGGCGACGGCGCGGTTGATGTGCAGGACGCCATTGCCATCCTCGAGGTGGCGCAGGGGTACGTGCAAGCGACCCCCGACCAATTGCGCGCCGACCCCAACGGGGATGGCTCGCTCACGATCGACGACGCCCTGCGGATCCTGCGCAGCCTGCCGTAATCCCACTGGTCCCCCTCCCCTATGACGCGAACCGCCACGATCCGTCGGCTGACCCTCGCCAGAGTTCCGCTTGCACTGGCCCTGCTGGTAGTGGTCCTCGTGGCTCCCGCACGGTTCTTCGCGGAAGAAGCGGCCGAACCGACGCTCTTCCTGCGCCCACACTGCGCTGCCGGATCAACCACCTGCCCGACGTACACGATCAAGGATCCCGAGACACTGCAGACCTCCCCACAGAAAAAGGATGACAAACTCGATATGGATCTCGTTCTGACCAATCCGGGCAAGAAAAAAATCTCCCGTGTCCGAGCGTGGATTCAGTACAACGCAGCCGTCCTGGAAGGAAAATCTCTCACTGCCGGAACAGGCCTGCCTACCCCGGCCCCGGGAGAGCTGAGCTATTCCATAACGGACGGACTCATCAAGATTGATGTTTCGGCCACGGCGGGTGCGGAACCGGCGAACGAGGAAATTGTGGTGGCCCACATGGTGCTTCAGGTGAAATCCATTCCGCAGACCAAAACGGACGTCCTGAGTTTCTACGATGTGCAACCCACGGGACACACCCGTATCGTCGCGGTGAAGACCGGCGGTGGCACGGAGGATATCCTCACGCAAAATCCGGGATCGCTGCTCGTTAACTTCGAAGGGACCGCCGCCTCCTCTTCTTCGGTGGCCAGCTCAGTGGCATCCACCGGATCCGGATCGAGTTCTTCATTGCATCAGGCGGGCAGCGGCTCTAGCAAGAGCAGCGCCGTCAGCAGCAAGGCGGGAACCGGCGCCTCCTCTCTCTCTTCCAGTACGGGCAGCGGCGCCTCGTCCGTGACGGGTCCCATCTGCGGCAACGGCATCATTGAAACGGGTGAACAGTGCGATGACGGCAACTTCCTCGCTGGCGACGGCTGCGCCGTCAACTGCAGGACCGAAGCGGGGTCGAGCTCGAGCATCGCCACTGGTTCCGGATCCTCTGCCGCAAGTTCCGTGATGTCCCGTACCCTCCTGCCCGACGGCATGACCTGCAGTGAGCACGGTGATTGCAAGGGCGGACTCTGCAGCGGCGGCGTGTGCCGCGGCGACATCCTGAAAGTGGAGGATGGCGGAGCCTGTACGGCCTCCGGCCACTGCGTCAGCGGCCTCTGCACGAGCAATCGGTGTGCGCCGAATGCCGCGTCCTCGTCTGCCGCCTCCGTTGTCCCGCCCGTGAGCGGCACAGCGTTCGCCCTGCTCCAGGTGCGCAACGTGCGCATCACCACGGAAGGGACCAGCCTGTACGTCGCCTGGGATCCGCTGGCTTCCTCCCAGCTCAAGGCCTACAACCTCTACTATGGC
>CAZVLZ010000039.1:0-10398 GCA_964628345.1 uncultured Candidatus Peribacteria bacterium
GCAAACGCTACCGCCGCCAGGACGAGATCGGCACGCCCCAATGCATCACGGTCGACTTCGGCACGCTCGGGGAGGATGACAAACAGGGAGCGAAAGATACGGTGACCATCCGCGACCGCGATAGTCTGCAACAGGAACGAGTGACGATTGGGGAACTCGTCAAAAAGCTACGCGGCTGACCGGCGCATCAACTGAAGGGAGGAAAGTAGAATATGACGGTTTCGGGAGACGGCATGGAATGGAGGAAAAGAGATATGGAAGGCATCGCACGATAATTTTGCCGCGAAAAGGATTGCCGGGGGGCTGAGACTTCTGTATAAACGGTGCGCACTTTTGACTGATCGCCGCGGTCCTGGTTGTGTCCATCAGACGACGCTCTCGATGACACAAAGTCCTCCGCACAACGCGAGTAGACGTCGAAACCCTTCGCTCCGCTCAGGACAAGGGAAGCTAAGGAACCTTCCACTGGATCGAACATTGTTCGACTTTCCGCAGTCCGTCCGCATCCTCAATTCTCAGTCCTCATTCCTCACCCCTCCTCTCATGTCTCTCCCGACCGAAAAAGAACTGTTGCTAGCCGCCTGCCACATCGGCCACCCCAAGAACAAGTGGCATCCCAAGATGGCGCCGTACCTCTTCGGGGTTCGCAAGGGCATCCACATCTTTGACCTCACGCAGACCAGGGCCCACCTGGAACTCGTCGTGGAACAGATGAAGAAACTGCAGACTGAGGGCAAGACCATCCTCTTCGCTTCGACGAAACAGCAGAGCATTCCCCTGATCGAGGAAATTGGCGAGACGCTGCACCAGCCCACCGTGACCAAGAAGTGGATCCCGGGCCTGCTCACCAACTGGTCCACCATGAAGCGCCGCATCAAGTACTTCCTTGAGCTCAAGGAATCGTTCCGCTCCGGCGAGATCGATAAGTACACCAAGAAAGAGCAGACGATGCTCCGGAAGAAGATGGCCAAACTCGAGATGGCCCTCGGCGGCGTCTCGGGCATGACGCGCATTCCCGATGCGGTCTTCGTGATCGACGCGCTGCGGGATCGCGTGGCCGTGCTGGAGGCGAACGTGCTCAAGATCCCCGTGTACGGCATCTGCGACAGCAATGTGGATCCTCTACTCTTCCGCGAGTTCATCCCTGCCAACGACGATGCCGTGAAGTCCATCGGCCTCATCCTCGCCACGGTCCGTGACGCCCTGGGTGGCGCCAATAAGGAACGCAGCCCCGAGCAGATGGAGGACAGAGAGAGTGTTATCGGCATCAAATCCTAAGTCCTCTGTCCTCAGTCCGAATCCCGAATCCCTATTCCCTACTCCCTCCTCCTATGTCCCCCGTTTCCGCCTCCGCCGTTTCCTCGCTGCGCCAGCGCACCGGCGTCTCCATGATGGAGTGCAAGAAAGCGCTCGATGAAGCACAGGGGAACGAAGAGAAAGCCATCGAGATTCTCCGCAAGCGCGGCATCGCGCAGGTAGCCAAGAAGGCGGCCCGCGACCAGTTTGAGGGCTTGGTGTTTCTCGCTCAGAAAGATGACAAAGCTGCCGTCGTTCTTCTCAAGTGCGAGACGGATTTCGTGGCGCGGGATGAGAACTTCCGCAAGGCGGGTACCACACTCGTCGAAACCCTCCTCGAAAAAGGCGATGCCAGCGTGCAGACCGTAGCGGAGAAGACTGTTCCGGAACTCGTACAGAAACTGGGTGAGAACATCTCGATCGGCGACGCGCGCCTCGTCACGGGTACCACCCTCGGCACCTATCTGCATACGAACAGTAAGATCGGTGTCATCATCGCACTCGAAGGCGGATCAGTGGAGGCTGCGCGTGATGTCGCCATGCACGCCGCGGCCATGAACCCGACGGTGACGCGCCCCGAGGAGGTCGCCAACGAAAAGGTGGAAAAGGAGAAAGAAATCTGGCGCGAACAGCTGAAGAAGGAAGGCAAGCCCGAAGCCATGTTCGACAAAATCATGCTGGGCAAAGAGAAGAAATTCCGCGAAGAGAACGCGCTCCTGAAGCAGCCCTTCGTCAAAGACCCGACCAAGACCGTGGAGCAATTCCTGGGAACAGCCAAAGTCACCGCGTACGTGAGGCTGGCGGTGAGCTGAAAACGATGATTCGGGAAATAGGGCACTGGAGAGGAAACACTACCGAGTTCCCGAGCTCAAGTTCCCTATTTCCCTACTTCCCTCTCCAGAGGCCAAAAATTGCACCTACACAAATATGGGAAAAGGGTCTATAATAGAAGTTGATGTCCACACCAAACATCCTCATCGCCGAAGATGATGCCGTGCTCCGGGAGGTCTACGTGAAGAAATTCTCCATCGCCGGATTCAGGATCCGCGCGGTGACGAACGGGCAGGAGGCGATCGATGAAATCGAAAAGCAGAAACCGGACATCGCGATCCTCGACCTCAATATGCCCGTAATGGACGGTTTTGCCGTTCTGGAACGCTACCCGCGCGCTTCGCGGAATTTTCCGATCATCATCCTCAGTAACTTCGGCGACACGAAGAACAAGGAACGCGGGGGCACTCTGGGAGCGGATGATTTCTTCATCAAGAGTGAAATGACGATCAAAACACTCCTGGAGAAAGTAACGACACTCATGAAGGCCAAACAGATGTGGCAAAAGTAAATTCGTGGAAGGCCAACCTATCGGTTTTCCTTCCACGGACCATCCTTTCCCTTCAGCGGTATCGCTCCAGTTGAGGGTCCCGGCAGAGCCACCCACAACTGCGCGATGATTTTTCCATTCAACGAAAGAGAACTATCCGCTGAAAGAGGGCTTCCGCACGGCATATTAGGCTCCCTCGGGAGGCAAATCCGTGGTACAATGGTAGGATACGTCAGAAATGAGTTTCCTCTATGCCATCCTTGGCATTCTCCTCTGCGTCGCAGTCGGCTTCGCAGCGCTCTGGTACCTGCGTTTCCTCATGGATCGCAGGCGCGAACAGCAACTCGTGTTCCTCCAACTCCTCGTGCCGAAGAAGGAGAGTAAAGAGGATAAGGAGACGGAATCGGAGAAGTATTCGTCGGGGCAGGATTTCAAGGAAGTCGTGGGCGTGATGGACCACCTCTTCCAGTCACTCTACGCCCTCTATAATTCCAAACCGAACCGCCACTGGCATGGCCAGTCATTCTTCTCGGTGGAGTACGCAGCGCTCGGCGGGGAGATCCTGTTCTTCATCGTCTGCCCGCGCCAAACGGTCCACCTGATCGAGAAGCAGGTCACGTCCTTCTATCCCGACACCATCATCGATGAGGTGGAGGACTACAACATCTTCACGGATCAGTCTGTCGTGGCCGCCACCATTCTCCTGCCGAAGAAAAACTTCTCCTTCCCTTTCCGGATGTACCAGGAGCAGAAGAGCGACCCCCTCAACACCATCACGAATGCATTTTCCAAATTGGATCCGAATGAGGGAGCTGCCGTGCAGTTCGTCCTGAAACCCTCTGCTCCGGGTTGGCAGAAAAAACTGCAGAAAGCCGCGGAGAAGATGATCAATCCCAAAAAACATCAGACCGACTGGTGGAACCCCTTGAGCTGGATCGGCGCGGTCTTCTCGATGCTCACCTCAGGCGACGCCGCGCTGGATATCAAATCGGAAGCCGAATCCACGGGTAATCGCGTCACCCAAATCCAGGAGGAGCACAGCAAGATGCTCGACGAGAAAGCCACCAACCCGGGCTTCGACTGCGTCATCCGCCTGGTCGGTTCCTCTTCCACGCCTGCCAGGGCGCAGAGGGTGCTGGACGGCGTGCGTGCCGCGTTCGCACAGTTTGATACGATCCGCGGGAACAGCTTTCATACACCGCTCTACGTGAACCAGAATCAGGTGATTATCGATTTCGTGCGCAGAAACCCACACCACGGATTCCTGCGCTGGTTTACGACGCCGCGCATGATCGCAGGGACGGCGGAGCTCGCAAGTTTCTTCCACCTGCCCAACACCAAATACAACAAAGTCGAGACGATCAAGTGGCAGAACTTCAAGATCGCCCCGGCTCCCAAGGATGTTCCCGACGAGGGTGTCTACCTCGGTGTGAACAGTTACCGCGGCGAGAAGCGCAAAGTGCACATCAAGAATGAGGATCGGTTCCGCCACTTCTACATCATCGGACAGACGGGTACGGGCAAGTCCTCCATCATCCAGATTATGGCACGCCAGGACCTGCATGCCGGCAAAGGCCTGTGCGTGATCGATCCGCACGGATCGCTGATCGAGGATCTGCTCCCCTACATCCCGCGCGAGCGGGCGGACGACGTGATCTACTTCAACCCGGCCGATACGGAGCGTCCGATGGGATTGAACCTGCTCGAAGGCAAGACGCAGGAGGAGCGGGACCTCATCGCCCTCGATGCGATGAACATGATGGTGAAGATGTTCGGCAATGAAGTCTTCGGCCCGCGCATTCAGGACTACTTCCGCAATGGCTGCCTCACGCTGATGGAGGATGAGGATGAAGGCGGCGCCATCACCGATCTCGTGAAACTCTTCACGGACGAGGAGTGGCAGAAGTACAAGGTGACGAAGGTGAAGAATCCCATCGTGCGCTCCTTCTGGGAAAAGCAAATGGCCATGACCGGCCAGCGCGAGAAGCAGGAGATGATCCCCTACTTTGCCGCCAAGTTCGGGCAGTTCTACACGAATACGCTCATGCGCAACATCGTGGGGCAGACCAAGAGCGCTTTCGACATCGCCGATGTGATGAACAACGGCAAAATCCTGCTGGCCAACCTGAGTAAGGGTTTGGTGGGCGATATCAACGCGCAACTCCTCGGTATGATCTTCGTGAGCAAGATGCAGGTGGCCGCCATGCGCCGACAGCGCGAAGATGCCCGGAATCGCAAGGACTTCTTCCTGTACATCGACGAATTCCAGAACTTCGTGACGGAATCCATCGAATCCATTCTCTCTGAGGCTCGCAAGTACCGCCTCGGACTCATCCTCGCACACCAGTACATCGATCAGTTGGAAAAGGAGGACAAGCTCTCGGGCAGCGTGAGTCTGAAAGGAGCGATCTTCGGCAACATCGGCACAATGATGTTCTACAAGATCGGTCCGCAGGATGCCGAGGTCTGCGCCAAAGAAATGGCCCCCGTCTTTTCGGAGCAGGATCTCGTCAATATGGATGCTTTTAAGGGCGCCATGAAGCTCTGCATCGACGGCAAGCCCTCCCGTCCCTTCACGATCGAGGTGCCACGGCCCTGGCTGGACACGACATTCGCCAAGGACGCACAGGCCGCCGAAGCCTTCAAACAGCTGTCGCGTCTGACGTACGGACGGCAGAAGGACTTCGTGAACCGTGAGATTTTGAGGAGAATCGGATAGGAGAGGATAAGGAAGAAGACGAAGAGTACAAGGAAGAGAAGGAAACCATTTTGAGAGGTATAGAGAAATTTTCCTTGTACTCTTTGTAATCCTTGTCTTCTTAGTAATCATCAATATTGACTCATTATTTGCCATTTCTCGCCATTTTGAAAAAAACTGCAATTGTGTTATAATATTCGAGTCACACCCACATCCATTCCAATCCCTCCTATGGTGTACAACAGAAACTTGATGGTGATTGCGCTCTGCGGCCTACTCGTGAGCGTGCTCGCCGGCATCGGAACGATGCAGTATGCGCAAGTCATCGCCTTTAGCGGCATGGACCCCAACACCGCCCAGGAACAACCGGGTATTGCGAAACAGGCGCGTACCTGCCTGAATCCCCGCAGTATTATGGAGAATCTCTTCAGCGGACTCACCAAGCAGCGCGCATGCCCCGAAGCGCAGCAAACGACTGCGGGAACCGCGCAGCAGGAAATGCATGCCGCTCCGGTCATCGAACCGGCCAATGAGGATTGTGCAGCGATCACCAACCCCAAGAGCCGGGCAGGCTGCTACGGCAGGGTCCACTTACGGAACGAATAACGTGCACTTCCTCCAGTTTCCCTTCCCTCTCTCCCCATGGAAAACCGCAGAAATATCATCGTCATTGCCATCGCGAGCGTCGTGGTCGGCCTGTGCGCTGGTGTCGGATCCCTGCAGTATGCCGAGCTCGTCTCGGACAGCGGTGCGAATCCCAATGTGGCGAAGGAAAGCATGCTCAACATGCGGACAGCCCGTGTCCGCATCCACAGTTTCTGGAATACGATTCGGGGCACACCCGTCGAACGCGCGACGACGACGGATCAGACGCACGGCGCCGCGAAGGATCTTCCCATGGCCGAGCCGGGCTGTGAGGGGACGACCGGTCAGCGCCTCACCAAATGCAATGCCGGAATGAAGGTCTTGAATGAGACGGGCCGCTAACGTTGCCGTTCTTTCTTCTTTTTACTTCTTTTTTCTCCCCCACTCCTTGTCTAACAGCAAAAACACACGCCTTGCCGCATTCGTCGGTGTGCTGGTCGGTGTGCTCATAGGCGCCGGTGCCGTTCATACCGCTGAACTGACGGCCGACATGCTCCTTGCGCGCACGGACTTCCACTACCGCAGTGCACGGTACAATCAGGTCACGACCGATAATAGCCTGTATCGTGATGATGGATTTACCGGCGCACGCCGCCTCGACTGGAGAAACGAGGAAACGCGCACCGAGAAGGTGACCTCTCCCGCGCTGCACAGCGCAGCCCTCGAAGAGGCTCTCGGCAAGTGTCCCGAGCGCAACGTGCAGTGTCTGGTGAACGAGATCAACAAGCTGATCAACCAGCAGTAATACGCACGCATCGTTCTTTCGGAAATCAAAAGAGCGGGTAGCAATGCCCGCTTTTTTTTATTCGTGAAAGGGACACCTACGGTTTCCCTCTCACGAACTCTCTCTTCCCTCAAAGGTATCGCTCCCCGCCCGTACCCGCCAGAACGACATTGTCGGGCTGGCCGAACGGTACGTTCGGGCGGGCAGTGCTGGGGCCCGCCTTCGGCACCCGACACATCGCGACAGATTATTTGAATATTCAACGTATTCCATTCATTTTTCTTCCGCACGAGCACACGCGGCATTGAATCCTGCAACGATGGTATCGATCTCTTGCACAACCTGACTCTCTGTCTCTCTATCCAAACATGCGCCATACTCCGCAATCTGCTGCACAACATCCCGCAGTTCGTGCCTTAGCTTCTGCACGGAAAGGATGTCTGGAACTGCATCATGAGTCCACGCCGCAATGGCGAGTACGCGCGCAACTTGAAACACCTCTTGCTCATCGCCCGGTTCACCGAACCGAAGAGAATGCAGAAGGCTGCGTGCAGCTCGTTCCTGCTCCAATGTGGAAGCAATGAACGCGTGAAATGCCACAATAGGATTTTCAGATTCCATTCGATTATCGAACAGCCACCGCCGCCCCGACGGGCAGCGTGTGCACGAGGTAGCGCTGCGAGACCGAATCGGGCGGCCAGCAGGTGTAGAGAATGAGTTCTTCGCCGTTCCCGTGATCATTGAAGGGCGTCGTATCCGACGCGTCGATGGTCTGCTTCTGCGTCACCTCGTAGGTGTAGAGGGAGCCGGAATAGGTGATGTACACGCGATCCCCCACATTCAGGCGGTTGATCTGGCGGAAGATCTTGGTGTACTGCGACAAATCCCAAGGGTAGCCGCTCGAGTGGCCGTAGACCATGATCTTGCCGCCGGCTCCGGGGTAGCCGAAGAGGTGCCCCACCCCGTACTTGAGCGGCTCCAAGATGCCTTCCTTGGAGAAGGGATCCTGCGGATGTGTGATGGTCAGATCCGCGATGCCGATGGTGGGGATGGAAATGGCGAAGTACTTTTCGGAAGCATAGGGCAGCGACGATGGAGCCATCGTGCCCTGTCTGGCCGTCGGTACGACGTACGTGACGGGTGCAGGGGGAACCGCCTGCGCAAGAACCGGTTCCGCTCCCGAGAAGGAGGCGACGCCGGTATCACGCACCACAGAGAGTCGGTACACCATGTCGAAGAATTGACCGCGTGTAATGGCCGTTCCCAGGCGCAGCCGACCCTGATGCATGATGAGATTACGGCGGATGGCGCCGTTCACCGCAGCGGTGTACCACTGCTGACTTCGATTCTCGATATACGGTGACAGACCCGCGTCGCTGCCAATGCCTGTTCCCTCCCCGATCGTACGCATGAGCAGGACCACCGCTTCTTCCACCCGCAGAGTCTGCCCGGGCCGCAGCGACCCGTCCGGAAAACCGGTGAGCAGGGATTTTTCGAAGGCGGCTTCAACGTACTGCGCATACCACTGCGATTGATCCATATCCCAGAAGAGCGGCATCTCTGGCAGATGCTGCCGGTACCAGTCCACGCGGTGCTTCGTCGCACTCTGGAGACCGAGGATGACTTTGAGCGCCTCCGCGCGGTTGAGCGCAGCCTCCGGCCGCGCCAACCCGTCCGCATACCCCTGAATCACGCCCTGCTCCTTCAATTCGCCGAAAGCCGCCTCATAGACCGTGCCCTCGGTATCCGGGAAGGAAGCTGCAAGCACCACACCCGGAAGAGCAATAAGAAAGAGTGGCAGCAGAATGCCGGTGAGGGATCTTCGGAACGACATGAAGAAAGGAAGAATATGATAAGCATTTTGCTGAATTTGTCAATGTTTTACGGATTCGGCATTGCTTGGACATTTGCACGCGGAACCTCAATAATCCTGCGTTCTATGGCACTACATATAGGCATCGTCGGGTTACCCAACGTGGGAAAATCCACCCTTTTCAATGCGTTGACAAAAACCAGGGGGGCACAGGCAGCAAACTATCCCTTCTGCACCATTGAACCCAACGTAGGAGTGGTGGGGGTCCCCGATGCGCGGCTGCAGAAGCTCGCAGAACTGGTGCACCCCGCAAAGATCATTCCCGCCGCCATCGAGTTCGTGGACATCGCGGGCCTCGTGCGGGGAGCGAGCAAAGGCGAAGGACTCGGCAACCAATTCCTCGCCGCCATCCGTGAGGCAGACGCCATCTGCGAAGTAGTGCGCCTCTTCGAAGGGGGAGACGTCATCCATGTGGAGGGGTCGGTGGACGGAAAGCGTGACCGCGAAACCGTCGAAACGGAACTCTGCCTGGCTGATCTGGACGTACTGGAGCGCCGAATCGAGAAAACCCGCGGGGCGGCGCGGACGGGCGACAAGGAGAAGAAGCGCGAACTCACGCTGATCGAGAAGCTCCTGGCCGTGCTCAAGGCAGGCAATTTCGCCCGTACTGCAGAGATGACGCCCGAGGAACGGTTCTTCGCGAACGGGTTCCAGCTGCTGACGCTCAAGCCCGTGATCTACGCGGCCAACGTTTCGGAACAGTCACTGCACCAAATGAGTGTCCACCGTGCGCGCGAACTCCTCGCCCTCCCTGAATCGGCAGAGGTCATCATCGTCTCGGCCAAGATTGAGGAGGACCTGCAGGACCTCTCACCCGCGGAAGCACAGGAATTTTTGAAAGACCTCTCGGTCACTTCTTCCGGCCTGGATCAGCTGATTACCGCCGCCTACGGCGCGCTCGGCTACGAGACCTTCTTCACCGCCGGTCCTGCAGAAGTGCGTGCCTGGACGATCCACAAAGGCTCACTCGCCCCGCAGGCCGCCGGCGTCATTCATACGGATTTTGAAAAGGGTTTCATTCGCGCCGAGACGATTGCTTACGAGGATTACGTGACGCTCGGAGGGGAGTTGAAAGCCAAGGAAGCCGGTAAGATGCGCGCGGAGGGAAAGGATTACGTGGTGAAGGACGGGGATGTGATGCATTTTCGCTTCAATACCTGATGCCTTTCATCCCCCGCCAGGAACCATTCACCTGTGAGCACTGCGGTGCGCAGGTCGAACCGATCGAACACGGGAGCTGCCGCAACCACTGCCCACGGTGCCTCTGGAGCAAACACGTGGACGAACGCGGTCCGGGAGACAGGGCATCAACCTGCGGAGGTCTGATGGAACCCGTAGGCGTGGACTTTCGCGGTCCGAAGGGCTGGATGATCGTCCACCGGTGCGTCACCTGCGGAAAATCAATCACCAACAAGTGTGCTCCTGATGATGATCAAGCCAAACTCGCCGCTCTGCACCCATGATTTTTGAATTACTATTTTGTTCAAATCTCTTGGCTGCTGCAAGGGCTCTTTTCAATTTGCACTTGAATTGATTGTAGCAGGAGTCGTAGGCTGCGCAGCCTCATGCGTTGGTTTCTCGTCATCTGTGCCTTCGGCTTGCTCTTCGTTGCGATCTGACCTGCATATTCAGGCTGCTTTTTTGAGTTGTCCCAAATACTGCTCACTGAACTTCGACGATACCGGAACCGCCTCGGCTACTTTGCCCTCGGGAACGATGACGATCTGATCGACATTGGACGAAGCATCCGGCTGCACGGACAGAGTGAAATCCCCTTTCGTAAGCGCTTGTTCCAGACCCGCTGACAGCGAGGGGGCATTGAGCACGACGGACAATCCGTG
>CAZVLZ010000040.1:0-10130 GCA_964628345.1 uncultured Candidatus Peribacteria bacterium
ACGAACATCCTCGGGCCGATTCTGGCGGGCAGGCGGGCGGAAGCCATTTTCGGCAGCAGCATCATCGGCATCATCACGGCGCTCCTGACATTCCTGACGATCATTTTCTCAGAGATCATTCCCAAGGCGGTCGGCACGCACCACGCACCACGCATTAGCAGACTGGCGGCCCCGTTCCTGCGCGGGCTCGTCCTCATCTTGCTTCCGATTGTCTGGCCTCTTGAACGTCTGGTGCGCCGGTTTGGATTCGAAAAGCGAAAAGTGGGGACCGAAGAACAAATCCGGGCGCTCGCGAATTTGGGCAAGGGTGCTGGGCATATCGATGCCGACGAACGTGAACTCATTCACCGGGCATTCGTGCTCAATGATCGTTTCACGGCTGACATCATGACGCCGGCTGACCGGATCATTGCCTGTCCCATCACTTCTACGATCCGTGGCGCCGCAAAACTGGTGTTCGAGTACCCGTATTCGCGCTACCCGGTCATTGGGAGTTCCCTCGATGATGTGCGCGGATATGTGCTGGGTGCCGACATCCTGCAGGCGCTGGCACACGGCAGAGAGTCCGCTCCCGTTTCGAGCCTCATGCGGAAGGTGCCGTCTGTTCCGGGTGCCATGCGCAGTGACGACCTGCTCCATCTGCTCCGCAAGAATACCGCGCAATTCGCCATGGTGGTGGACCTGGGCAGAACCGTGGGTCTCGTGACGCTTGAGGATGTGCTCGAAGAACTCGTCGGCGACATTGTGGACGAGAAGGATGGGTGAGGGGATTATTGACATAAATAAGGATTAGTATATTATTTGCAAAGTTCGATCGCGATGTGCGGTTGCCCCATCACGGAGCGGCTGCCGACGATCGGCATGCTGCTCATTCACAGGAAGGAGGTGTTCGTATGGAAGATCATCCCTATGAGGTGCTCAACGAGAAGTTTGCCGCGCTCATGGACAGCGCCGCGCAAGGTGCCACTGATCTGGTTACGCCCCTCAGGGCATTGGATGAAGCCTACCGTGCCTGCCCCGAGGATCAGGAGACGATGGATCATTGTTTGCATGTCTCAGCCAGGACGATGCTGCAGAGCGCACAGATGCTGCGGCGCATCAATGCCGCCGCGTCACAGATCGGCAGTCCGTTCTTTCAGGCGGCACTCGAAGTGGCCGCGAAGTTTGCCGATGGCCTGCGCTACGACAAACTGGTCTGTGTCATCGAGATGTTCCGGCGCAGGAAGATGTACGCGGAGATGGAACGCTGCAGTCAACTTCTCACCCAACGGATGGGCGAGGAAGATTCTGTGCCCGCCCGTAAAATCCGTGCCATGCATCTGTACGAACTGAGCATGGCGGAGCGGCAACAGGCGCAGGCGCATCTCGAACAGGCGAAAGAGTGCGCCGAGCAATCGGCGCGGCAGTCCGAGCGGGCCGGCGACGTCGTCGGCTGGTACTACGCCGCAATGATTCTGGGTGGCGAAATACTGCCGCAGCTCGGCCAGTGGCAGGAGGGCTACGCTCGGTGCGAGCGAGTGGGCCGCGAGGCCACTGCGGCTCTGGCGGGGATGGACGACGTCGGCGAACGGCAACGCTGCCAGCGCATCGTCATGAACTGCCTGTACCATTGCCTGAACCTGGCGGTGGACCACGGGTATGACGTGTCGGTGGTGGATGGATTGGTGCAGGCGATCCTCGCCGATCCGATCTACCAGCTCAGCAAGGACGAGCCCTGGGCCGCAGGACCACTCGAGAGGGCCCGGGCGTACACGACCTCCCGTCGGTGATTCTACGCTGTCAAAGGAGCAGCAAACCCGAGACCCTCCCACTTCGTGGCGAGGGTCTCTTCAAAATCACGTTATGCAATTACAGAAAAAGACAGGTGGGCGGTCTGCCACGCGCAGCCCAGCACAGTGGGGCGAAGTGTGGTGGGCGACCGCAGACTTGAACTGCGGACCTCGACATTATCAGTGTCGCGCTCTAACCAGCTGAGCTAGTCGCCCGAATAGTGATGGAAGGAACTGGGGTCAATTAGATCAGTGTCGCGCTCCCCGCCCGATCCAAACGATACATCGGATCGTTCGGGCGGGTAACCAGCTGAGCTAGTCGCCCTGGAAACAGAGGAAAGGGTACGGATTTGGCGCCGATCGGTCAACGAAACCACGCTGATTGACGAGGAAGAGATAGGCCGATATGTTTCTTCCCTTTACTCCCATTCGTTTCCATGCCCGCATCTGTTCCTTCCGAAACATCTCGCAGTGAATCCCTTCACGCCGTCGATCGGCAGAAACTGCTGTCTTGGGGCTTTCCTCCTGACGCGGTTCCGGCTGCTCTCGAACGATTGCAGAATCCCGGAAACCATCAGAATCTCGTCGTCGATTTTGGGACGACAGCGCTGGATGTGAAGCACGCGGGCCAGTACGAGGATGATCCGTTCATGGGGGATTTGGCGCTCATCGGACAGGATGATCGCGTGATCGGAAGCGGCGAGGCATTCGTGGAGCCGGATGAATCTCTGCAGGTGGACGGACATACGGGCGGGATCGCCAATGCCGCGTATGCCGTGGCCCGCGTGCTGGAGGCGGAAGCACGTGAACGAATGGCAGTGGGAAATGGCGTGGACCATACCCGACGTCGTGTCTGGGCTCTGATTGCCCGGCTGGGGCGCGATCGCGCGGGACAGATCTACAAGAGCAAAATTCCTCAATCCGTGATTGACGTGAGCGGTCTGCGCCCCGTTTCCGGCGGTGCGCCAAGCGGTCTCGCCGATATTCGCATTCAGCAGAAGCCTTCCGATCGGGTGAAGAAGGGGGACCGCGCCATTTACTTCCGCGCCGGTGCAAGCGGCGCAACCCGGCCAACCAAGGAGGACCTGCTCGAGATTGCCCGCCGCAATCCGTTCAACTTCAACATTTCCTATCCGGGGCTTTTTCCGGATGGCATGGATGCTGATCAGGGAAAATCCCTGAGCCGGTTCATCTGGCAGGTGCAGGAGATGTGCCCCATGGTGAGCATGGATATCCACGGTTTCACGAAAATGCATCACATTCGTCAGGCGCTCACGCATGTCGATCTCTTCAATGCGAATCTCGTTGAGGCTGCCCGGGTGTTTCTGGAGGAGAAGGTCGATGCGGCGCAGGGACTCTCCGGTGAAGAGCGGCATGCGTTGCAGAAGAGGGTACTCGGGGCCATTTGGCCATATTTCGACGCGCCAATGGGCAGGACACGCATGTTCACGATCACGGATGCGCGGGGATGCTTCGTCATTTTTCAGGCTCCGGGTGGCCGTCTTCAGGCCGACGATGTTCCTTCATCGTGTGCCGCCATTCCCGCCAAGGATAAGACGGGTGCCGGTGACGTGCGCTACGGACTGCAACGTTTCTGGATCGCACGGGAGCGTGCCAATGAATGGAAGGATGGTCGTTTCAATATGCAGAGTGCGGTGCTGGCCGCACAGATCGGGCAGATCGCGACCACGTTGCACGTTCAGGGACGCAAGGAGAATGCCCTCGAAGGAGTGACGCTGCAGCGACTGACGCGCGTTGCGGGAAGCGGAGAGCAGTTCAAGACACTCCGTGGTCTGCGCACCGCGCTGCGACGTCACTGATCTATTTCCGCTCGATCTCCGTTAACGTCTTTCGCAGTGCGTCGGATGACCTCGGCGAGGAGGCCGATGGGTGCCGTGATCACCGCGTCGCCTGCCGTACGCGTTGCGTCTGCTGCATGGACGCTATGCTGTCTCGCTCCGGAATGCTCAGTTCCCGGTTTTCCTGCATGTGTTTGACCAGGTCAGGATATTTCTTGCTGAACGCCTGTATCTCGGGTGCTTCCCAGTCGATGCCGCCGCCCTGCGGCGTGTGATCGGCGAGCATAAACAGGAGATTCTTCGTCGTCCGCTCATCCACGGTCATGGCGTAGTTCCCGTTCTTGTCCTTCTCCAGATTTCCCTTGAAGAGATTGGGCATACCCTTGCGCATTGTTCGGAACTCCGGCGCATTCTTCTCTGGTACCACCATCATCATTTTGGAACCATCCGTTACGAATCGGGCGTTGATCAGCACGGATCCAATGCGCGTCTTGGCGAAGTCGGCATGCAGGTTTTTCTTGATTTCCTTCACTTTTTGCATGGTGCGCTCATCTTCCCTCAATTCTTTCGCCAGTTCCCCATTCTGCAACAGGGAAGTCGGTCGCAGCCCGACCCTCTGATCGCTGTCGAAACGCCGGCGATCCTCTTCCGTTTCTTCCACGGGGCCGCTGCTGAGCATCGCCATGAATCGTTCGGCGGAGCGCTTCAAGTTTTCCGGCGTGTCGTAGAAGCGGATGGCACCACCTGCCACCACCTCCATTTTGTTCCCTCCGAGCATTTGCACCATTTCTTTACCCATGTCCGTCTGTACGAAACTTTTTACATGCTCCGGAGCATCCCAATGAATGAACGTACGTCCGTTCTCTTCACCTAAACTGAAACGTGAAAAAACATTCTTGAACATTCTGTTCTGCTTCAGCCCTTCCGGATACGCGGCGAAGGATCGCTGCAGCTGCTCATTGAGCGTCTTCATGAGTTCTCTGTTCTTTTCGGAACTCTCCTGCGGTCCCGATCGCTCCATTTTGCTCTCAATTTTTCGGAGATCCGTCTCTTCCTGCGTGCGCTCCTCCTGTTCCCGCTCGGGGCGGTAGGCAGCGGGACGTGTTTCGCGCCGCCGGTCGATGGGTTGATCCATCTTCTCCTGTTGCGGATCTTCCGAAACAGCGGGGACTTCGGGTCCGTTGAAGTAGAGGGGCGTATCCGAGAAGAGGGAAGCGGCCATCTGCAGATACTCTTTGAACAGGTGTTTTCTATTGGTGTGCATGTTGTATGTATTATAACATTTTTCTCATAAATTACAACACGCTCATTTTCTGTACATATCCGTCACGCTCTCACCTTTCTCAATGTGCCGGATGACCTCGGCGAGGAGGGGGGCGATCGGCAACACTTTGAGACCCTTGAACGCGCCATGTTTGATCGGGAGGCTGTCGCTCACGACCACCTCTTTAAATTCTGCTTTCTCGAAATTCTCGATAGCCTTGCCGGAGAAGATGCCGTGCGTGGCGGCGGCGTAGACATCGGGCAGCGCCTTGCGCTTGAGCAGCGCCTGTCTGGCTTTGAGCAGGCTGCCGCCGGTGTCGATCATGTCGTCGAAGAGGATGCAGCTGCGTCCTTCGATCTCTCCCACCACCTCGATGATTTCCGCCTCGTGATGCGCGGGGCGGCTCTTGTGCATGATGGCGAGATCCGCGCCCAGCATGTCCGCGAATTTCTTGGCGCGCTTGGCGCCGCCGGCATCGGGTGAGACCACTACGGGGTCTACGAGTTTCTTCCCCTTGAAGTACGTGGCGAAGAGGGGACGGGCATCCAGGGCGTCCACCGGGATATTGAAGAACCCCTGAATCTGGTCGCTGTGCAGGTCTAAGGTGATCACGTGGTCCGCGCCGGATTCCTCCAGCAGGTGCGCGATCAGCTTGGCCGAGATGGGTTCGCGCGGGGCGGCCACGCGATCCTGACGCGCGTAGGCGAAATGCGGCATGATCACGTGCACCGTATTCGCGAAGCTCAAGCGCGCTGCCTGACACATGAGGAAGAGTTCCACCAGGCACTCATCGGGCGTGCGCGTCGCGGTCTGCAGGATGTAGACGTCCTTGCCGCGCACCGATTCCAGGTATCGCACGTAGCGCTCGCCGCAGCTGAAGGCCTTGAGCTCCACTTTCCCCAGCGGAACGGCGAGTTCTTTGGCGAGCGAGGCGGCGAGGGTTGAGTGGGAGGATCCCGCGAAGAGGTGCATCGGTGCGATGGTAGCAGGAATTCAGGGAACGGGAATACGTTTCGTACGATCCTTGTATTCCTGTCTTCCTGAATTCTTGTTTTCCCACATTCTTGTCTCCATAATTCCAACCGAATGCACATCCGTCTTTCTTCGTGTCTCGGCATGCCCATCCGCGCGGAAAACACGGAGGAGGTGGTCGGGTCGGTGAGCGGTATCCTGCTCCATCCCGACCGCGGGACGGTGGAAGGGTTCTTCGTGCATGCGCCCGGGTTCCTCTCGTCATCCTCCCTCTTCCTCCAGACATTCGACATCGCTCACTTCGGACGTTTCATCCTGATCCGTGATCACGATCGTGTCGGACTTCCGGGGGATTTTCTCCGGATACAGCCGCTCCTCGTCGATTCTCGTACCATCCTCGGCCAGCGCATCCGCACGGAGTCGGGAGTGTCCGTGGGGACGTGCCGCGATGTGCAGTTCGAAACCGGTTCGATGCGGCTGGAGTGGCTCTTTGCGAAACGGTGGTTCCGGTGGCGCGACCCCATTGCGGCACGGGAGATCGTCGAGGTGCGCCCCGAGGCGATTATCGTACGTGATCCGCCTGCCCTCGTGACGGAGAAGGCACAGCCCGTACTGGCTTCCCTCATTCCCGAGGTGCCCAACAGCGCCTGATGCGCAGCACGAAAAAGCCGCCTGCGCAGGCGGCTTCTTCTGTTGTCTGAATGAAGGGGTTAGAACACCTCGATGACGAAGGTCACGATGGCGCGGGCGACCAGGATGATGACGAGACCGATGATCACGTAGATGATCATCTTCTTCGCCTTGTCCTTCTCGGCGTCCTCACCCATCGAGATGATGTAGCGGATGCCGGCGACAATGAGCATCACCACGGCGATGAGCGCGATGAAGTCCAGCACCTTGGTGACGACGGTCGTAATGGCCTCTTTCAGATCGGTGGGGCCTCTCCCGACGGGATCCTCGGACGGAGGATTGAGTTGGGCGAGCGCCTGGAACGGAGAGCTGCAGGCGACTGCAGCGGCGAACTTGAGACCGAGGGTGCGGAGTCTTGTCATGGGGAGGGGGAAGAATTTTCCTTATTGTTATACGGCTTTCGGTCCGTGTGCAAGGTCTTCCAAATATCACAGCTATATTCTGCCGATTTGGCAAGCTGCTCTAGGACTGCTCTCTGCCGATAAATCCGGTGGCCAGCACGAGCAGTGCGGGACCGGCGAACCACAGATCCTGATAGGTGATCATGGTCGACATGAGGCGGCTGCCCTGCATGATGGAGGCAATGGTCGCCGTCTCGGCGATGGTCTTGGAGAGGATGGGAACATCGGCCACGTAGGTGAGGAGGGTCGAGAGCAGCAGCCCCGCGGTGGCGAATCCGAAAATGGCCGTGAGGGCGATGTCCACGGTGCTGCCCGGCTCACGCTTGAATTCGATTTCGAAGCCGCCGCGCACGGCGAGGAAGATCACGGCCGCGACGAAGAGCACCAGCTTGGTGGTGGAGAGCAGGGTGATATCGATGGTGATTCCCAGCATCGAGAACATGGGATCATCCGTCGAGATGCGCGAGAGCAGATTGCCGATGCCCTGCACGGCGACGATGGCGATGTACGAGGCGATGATGATCTTTACGGATTCGTGCTTGCCGATGATGAAGCTATAGGTGATGACGACGGCGAAGAAGACGATGACGAACAGATCCCAGGAGAGCGTAAGGTCCATGGGGGCGATAATACTCCAGCTATTTAGTGGAGAACAATTGTTGTGAGAGCGACAGGAAGCTATAAGCTATAAGCTGTAAGACGTAAGTAATTTATTTCTTTGTTTGGATTGTTGTGCTTACAGCTTATGTCTTAAAGCTTATAGCTTTCTTCTATGCGTCACGGATTTCTGCTCATCGACAAGCCCTGTGGTCCCACCAGCCACGACGTCGTCGCACAGGTGCGCAGGGTGCTGCATGAGCAACACATCGGACACCTGGGGACGCTGGATCCCGCGGCGGAGGGGCTGCTCGTGCTCGCCGTCGGGGCGAAGGCGCTCAAGACCGTGGAGCTTTTTTCGGATCTTCGGAAGGAGTACGCAGCGGTCATTCATTTGGGTGCCACCAGCACGACGTATGACCGCGAGGGCGTGATCGAACGATGGTTGCCGGTGGCGGGATGGCATGCGCCCGACGAAATCACCGTCCGCTCGGTCATCGAGAGCCGCTTTCTCGGGCGAATCCAGCAGGTGCCTCCCGCCCACTCGGCGGTGAAGGTCGGCGGTGAGCGCGCGTACCGCAAGGCGAGACAGGGCAGGGGAGTGAATATCCCTTCCCGCGAGGTCGAGATCACCGGCTGCGCCATCACGCACTACGACTACCCGCACCTGCATCTCACGGTCTCGTGCGGCTCGGGCACCTACATCCGCTCGCTTGCCCATGACCTCGGACAGGTGCTCCAGTGCGGCGGCTATCTGGAGAAACTCAAACGGACGCGGGTGGGGGAGTGGAAGCTCGCCGATGCCGTGCGGCCGGAGCTGGCGACGTGGACGGGTGTCCTTCCTTTAAAGGACGTGCTCGCAGGGTTTGCGAAACTCGAGCTCACCGATGCCGAGGCGGAGGATATCAAGCATGGCCGCGCCATTGCCGAGGAGATCGCGCCCGATACCATCGGCTGGCACGGGGGATTGCCCATTGCGGTATTGATCCCGTGCAGGGATGGCACCCGTTCAAGTCGTGCGCGAAAAGTGTTGTAGGATCGGCAAAGAGCCGATAGGATTTTGCCCACAACGGGTCAGTAGCTCAGTCCGGTAGAGCAGTTGCCTCTTAAGCAATTGGCCGTGGGTTCAAATCCCACCTGACCCACCAATGGCTCTCAGAAGCCACTAATATATATTTGACATATGTTATTATATTGATAATATAAACTTATGAGTAATCCTAATTTTAAACAACTTGGTGCGATAGGGTTGTTTGAAATTGATGGCACCCCCTGTATCGCTATCCAACAAGATGAAGGGGAGCCCTTTATTCAGTCTTATAAAGGTATGGGGCCAATGGTCTCTAGTATACAAACACATCTGCGTGATCCTGAATATTATGAGAAATTGGGTTTAACTGGCCCCGCAGAATCGATGCTTGGGACTGCATATAGAGTGCAAGAATCTCATCGAACAAATACTCTCGTGCCAGAGTCTAGACTGCATTTCATTGCATGCTACTTGCGAGCCTCAGTCGCACAACTCATAGCGAGAAGATCAAACCTCTGCCTCGATTTTGATTTACCGTCAGAGTGAGTTCCACACCTATCTCGCACCAGCCAGCTCAAGACCCATCGTGGCCTCTATTTGAGCCGTTTCTTGCTTCCCTAGGCTCTCCTGCGCCAGTCCTGCCACCTTCTCAATGTACGGAAGCAGGGTGTTCCAACGCAGTCTAATCTCGTCCACCATTGGCTTCCAGTAGATGAAATTCATTCAATTGACACAATAAACAGTGATTATACCATGTATTCATGAGTACATCTCCTGAAGCACAATACGGTAATAGTCTTGCGACACCTGAATCTGTACCTCAATGGGAGAGGATTGGGACTGCGTTGGACATTGCTTCGACCGACAATTGGACAAGCTGGAGAGATCTCTTAAAAGGAAATCCGTGCGCATGTGCGCGTGGCGACATCACTTCTAATGGACTCATTCAATTTCTGAATGAAAGATTCCAAGGAATTGAAACAAGAATCGGTGGAAAGGACCAATTCGAAGTACGTCGAAAACCTCAGGGTGATGCCAATGCTGATCCTGCCGTTCAAAATCTTTTTGCAATTCATGGCAGATGTGAGGCACTTACCTCGACGCCGAATGGATTGTATCAAGAATGATCCAGCTACAGATAGACGCACGAATGCGCAGCGGGAACAAGACCTCACGGGACGTCTCGATAGGGGAGAGATCTGATTGAGCCAATCGTGCGGTCTCTTCCAGGCTAGGGATGAGTGTGTTTCAAACCATTCCAATCTCTTCCACTATCTTCATCTTATTGGATGGGATCATTTCCCCTGATCCTTCATCGCCGCCCACACGAGCAGCACGATGATGCCGATGACAACGAGGCCGATGGGGAAGGCGGCGAGCATCATGGACGCCAGTCTACTCCTCCTCCACCACTTCTTTCACTCCACCCACCGATTCCATGCCGTGCCGCTGAATCGTCCGCCAGTCGAACGGAAACTTGAAGGTCTCGAGGGCGCGGACAAGAGAGGCGAAGATGAGCCAGGGGGTCGCTTCGGGCGCGAGGAATGCGTTGCCGGTCTCCTGCACGGGGTTGTAGTCCTTCAGGGATCTGCACTCGGGTGCGATGGG
>CAZVLZ010000041.1:0-9898 GCA_964628345.1 uncultured Candidatus Peribacteria bacterium
GGTTGACCCTCGGGGGTTCCGTCAGGGGGCTTGGCACCACCCGCCGCTTCGTTGCGGCGGATAGCGTCGAAGACCTCACGACGGTGGACAGGTACTTCCTTGGGGGCTTCCACCCCCAGTCGAACCTTGTCCCCGCGGATCTCAACCACGACGATCGTAATGTCGTCGTTGATGACGATGCTCTCGTTCTTTTTACGGGAGAGCACCAACATCGCAGAGTCCTCCTCTAGGACAATCCTCCTGAGAAACATCGGAACAACTGATCTCCCTTTTGGATCCACCTGCTGATGGGGGAAACCGGTTGTTCCGACGCGACCGAAATTGTCACAGAGCGATCTCTTAAAGGAAACCTTTAAGAGAGCCGGAACCCTACGCGCTCCTGTCAGAGAAGTGAAGGAAATGGCTCTTAAAAACCGGCGGGAGAAAGGGCAAACAAACTCCCGCCGTCCGATCAGCAACACGCTGACCGTACTGTGAGACCAGATGAATCCGGTCTCTGAGTGAGCGTAGCAAAGAACGGGAATGCCCGAATGAAAATGGGAATAAAAAGAGACCCAGACGAACGTACGTTCGCTGGGCCCCTTGGGTCGCGAGGATCAATGCGATCCGTCGCTACTCTTCGTTTGGAGCAGCTCCAAAGGTCAAATCGACCAGAGCGGAGCTCGCCAGCAGTTCGGTGATGGCAGCGCTGTTGCCAACCGGATCCTCCAGGAGGACCAACATGGTCCGCAGTGCGAGGATCTCTTCGTGCGACAGCGACTTGGTCGGATCTGAGGGCTTCTGAGAAGCCCGTTCCAGCTCGCAACGGATCATCCCGCGCAGGACCTTGGTATTAATGATGGGAACATCAGTATGGACTGAAAGCCCCAACTTCACACCATTGGCCTTCTGCTTCAGGATCGCGATCACGCCCGGGTATTCACCCGCAAGCACAAGAACACCACCTTCACCGACGGTACGAATGAGCATGTGCCACTCCTTTCCATAGAGAATGGGCACCCGAACTCCGCTGGGCCTGCGAGGGTACAATCCATGTGGAACCCCCGCTTCGTCGAAGTTCGTGCAGGAAGTATGCCAAAGAACATAAAGATAATCAAGAACTATTTTTATGATTAGTCAATCTCTTGCCTGCCCGCGCATTTTGAGCCCCTACCCCCTACACCTACCCCCTCACCCTACCGCATGCTAGCCTTCGCTTAACCTCCCTTTCCCCACCATTGCGATGCTTAGTATTGCAGACCTTAAAAAACTCCTCGGACCTGAAGCCGACTCCCTGCTCAATTACACCTGCAAAGGAATCACCAAAGACCGCCTGCACGTTCCCAGCCCTTCGCATGTGAAAGATATTTTCGGTATCTCGGACCGTCCCAAGGAGACGGTGAAGCGCCTGCAGGAGCTCTATGAGCACGGCAGGCTGGGCGGCACCGGCTACCTGAGCATCCTGCCGGTGGACCAGGGCATCGAGCACTCGGCAGGTGCCAGCTTCGCCAAGAATCCAGATTACTTCGATCCCGAGAACATCGTGAAACTGGCCGTGGATGGCGGTTGCAACGCGGTGGCTTCCACCTTCGGCGTACTGGGCATCGTGGCCAAGAAATATGCGGACAAGATCCCCTTCATCGTGAAGATCAACCATAACGAACTGCTGACCTACCCCAACGCGTTCGATCAGGTGATGTTCGGCACGATCGAGGAGGCGCACAACATGGGCGCGGCGGGCGTGGGCGCCACCATATACTTCGGTTCGCCGGAGTCACGCAGACAAATTGTGGAAGTGGGACAGGCCTTCTCGCGCGCGCATGACCTGGGCATGTTCACGGTGCTGTGGTGCTACCTCCGCAATAAGGACTTTAAAAAAGATGGCAAGGACTATCACACGGCAGCGGACCTGACAGGACAGGCCAACCATCTGGGCGTGACGCTGCAGGCCGACATCATCAAGCAGAAGCTGCCGGAATGTAACGGCGGGTACAAAGCCATGAGTCCGGAAGGGAAGTATGGCAAATCCGATGAGCGGATGTACACGTCTCTCTGCGCAGAGAACCCCATCGACCTCGCGCGCTGGCAGGTGGCCAACTGCTACATGGGCCGCATCGGGCTCATCAACAGCGGCGGCGCCTCGGGCAAGGATGATCTGGCGCAGGCCGTGAAGACCGCCGTGATCAACAAGCGCGCGGGCGGCACGGGGCTGATCTGCGGCCGCAAAGCGTTCCAGAAGCCCATGGATGAGGGCATTGCGCTCCTGAACGCAATTCAGGATGTCTACCTGTGCAAGGAGGTGACTATTGCATGAGGAGATTCCAACCTCTCCCCCTTCCCCCCTCTCCACAAGAGAGGGGGAATGTATGTGTATGTTTGGGATTCTCCCCTTCCTCTTGTGGAGGAAGGGGCTGGGGGATGGAGGTTATGCACAAAAAGAACCGGCGGAGGTGAGGCTAATCTTCACAGCGTGATCTTCTCCCGATTCACGACCATCTGCTGTCCGATGGCGAAGAGCGTGGAGACTCCCCAGTAGAGCGACACGGCCGCGGGGAACTGGAACGCGAAGACGCCGATCATGAGCGGCAGTCCGTAGAGCATCATCTTCTGCTGCAGTTGTTGGCTTGTATCTCCTGTACTCTCGGGTTTGCCGCTCTGCTCCCGTTTCTTCTTGGCAGCGGCAAACGTGAGCTTCATCTGGATAAACTGCAGGACCGCGAGGAGCGGCGCGAAGAGGTAGGCGTGGGACTCAAGCAAATTGAGCCCCAGGAACGTGGTGCCGAACGTCCAGTCAATGTGCTGGTAGAAGGGATAGACGAGATGCTGCGAGAGCGCCAGAACGGACCCGTCCCGCACCACATAGAACACGCCGATCAGCACCGGCATCTGAATCAGGAGCGGCAGGCACGACTGGAAGGGATTGATGCCGTGCTCTTTCCAGACTTTCATTGTCTCCTCCTGCATGCGCTTGGGATCGTCCTTGTACTTACGACGAATATCATCCAGAAGCGGCTGTGCCTTCTGCATTTTCTTCTGTCCCTCCAGCGAATGCTGCGTGGGGATGAAGAGTAAAAACTTCACGACGAGTGTGAGCACGATGATCGAAACCCCGAGACTGTGGCCTGGCAGGAGGGAAGCGATGAAGATGAGGAAATTCAAAAACGGCTTCGTGATGAATGCGCGGAAGAGCTTGGTGAAGGGACCGACCTCCGTGAGCGTGAAGCGTCCGCTGAGCGTGCCGTACTGCACGGGAACAATGGTGCCGCTCGCCGTGCGGAATCGCGCTTCTGCAGGCAGCTGCACCTCGTACGTGCCGTACTGCGAAAAGAGCGAATACTTCCACGGACCCAGATCGATGGAGACTTCGGTCTTCGCCGCGACTTCCGTGAGGGGCACGCAGGGGAGCGCCGTCTCCGTAGCGGTGAGAGGGACAATCTGGGCACCCGATCCCTCGCCCGCAACGGTGAAGACCGCAACGGGCGGCATGGGACATCGATTCGGAAGTATCAGCGCTCCTTCGGTATTGTTCTGGAGCGTGAGCATGACGCTATGGTCGCCCTTCACCTTCGCCGACGTTGGCTTGAGGACGACATCCGCCATCCCGTTCGGCCCACCCTGCTGCGGAAAGAACATTCGGAACACGAGCTGTGTGCCGAGGTACACGATGGCGAAGATCAGCGCGAATTCGATGAGGGCATTGCGCTTGCGTGGTTGTTCAGCCATGAACGCAGGGAAGAAAGAAACAAACGGACATCACGGAGAACGTCCTGAAAATCACAAGAGAGACTAGAGGAACGCGGCGAGAGCAACAACTGGACAGTCGGGAATTCCTTCTCGTCACGAACGGTGGTGCGCAGAGCCTCGCGGCAGCGGCGACGCATGCGGTTGCGGTCGACGGCACGCTTGCTGAGGGAAAGAGGGGCAAAGGTCCCGAGGTAGATCCCCCGCGGTGATTTTTCCTTGAATTGCTGCCATTTGTTCGACGGAATACCCGGCATCCACCGGATATTCATCGTTTTTCCGCGCCAGAGCGTGCCCTTACGCAGAACGTAATCGCAGGTCTTGCGCCCACTGAGATGGAGGAGCTGCATACGTAGTATGTAGTATGCAGTATGCAGCATGCGGTATCCGTGGGACAGAGAAAGACACGCATCGTGTCATCTTTTCCATTTTCCCTGAATACTGAATACGAATCCCTGTATACTTCGTTCCCGTGTCACTGACCCCCGTCCAAGTCCGGCACATCGCCAAACTCGCGCGACTCACGATCCGCGATGACGAGGTCGAAAAATTCGCGAAGGAACTCTCCGCCATCCTGGACTACATCGAAAAACTGAAAGAGGTGAATACAACCGGCGTAGAACCGATGAGCCAGATCACGGGGCTGAAGAACACCACGCGTTCGGACACCATTGTGGAGCGCCCCGCATCCACAGAAGCGCTGCTCGCGGTAAGCCCGCTCCCCATTGTCGATCAGCAGATCGAAACCCCCTCCTCCCTCGGATAATTTTCCATTTCTCATTTGCTCTCCTCCCTCACCATCGCACAGGCACACGAGAGACTGAAGAAGAAATCCCTCTCAGCCGTGGAACTCGCGCGAGCGTGCATCGAACGGATCGAATCGGTGGATAAAACCCTCAATGCCGTGGTGCACCGCAATTTCGACCGAGCCCTGGACGAAGCCAAAAAAGCGGATAAGAAGGGGGTGTTCGATCATCCGCTCGCGGGCATTCCGTACCTCGCCAAAGATGTCTTCTGCGAGGAGGGCGTCCCGACAACGGCATGCTCGAACATGCTGCGGAGCAAAGACTTCGTCCCGCCCTTCGATTCCACCACGACCAAACGACTGCAAGAGAAGAGCGCTATTAGCCTTGGCAAAACCAATACGGACGAATTCACCATGGGCGCCTCCACCGAAACGAGCTGCTTTGGCGTGACGAAAAATCCGTGGGATCCGTCGAGGGTGGCCGGAGGATCTTCCGGCGGATCGGCCGCCGCGCTCGCCGCGGACGAATGCATTTTTGCGCTCGGAACGGACACGGGTGGATCGATCCGGCAACCTGCGGGTTTTTGTGGTTGTACAGGGCTGAAGGTCACCTACGGCCGCACGAGCCGCTACGGAGTTTTGAGCATGGCCAGTTCGCTCGATTCCATCGGCACACTCACGAAGACCGTGGAGGACGCGGCGATTGTCCTCGGCTCCATTGCAGGAAGAGATCCTCTCGATGCCACGACCGGTGACGTATCGGTACCCGACTACATGCAGACACTCAAGAAGAGTGTGAAAGGTATGAAAATCGGGCTGCCCAAAGAATACTTCATCAAGGGTATGGACCCGCAGGTGGAAGCAGCCGTGCGCGAAGCCGCCAAGGTATTTACATCACTGGGAGCCAAGATCGTGGATGTGAGCCTGCCGCACTCACCCTACGCCATCGCCACGTACTACGTTATCGTCCCGTCGGAGGTGAGCTCGAATATGGCCCGCTACGACGGCGTGCGCTTCGGACACACCGTGCCGGAACGGGACAATCTGATTGAATACTACGAGCGCGTGCGCAGCTGCGGGTTTGGAGACGAAGTGAAGCGCCGCATCATGATCGGCACCTACGCCCTCTCGGCCGGGTACTACGACGCGTACTACCGTCAGGCACAGAAGGTGCGCACGCTGATCAAGCGCGATTTCGAGAAGGCCTTTGAGCAGGTGGATTGTCTGCTCGCCCCCGTGGCCCCCACACCCGCGTTCAAGATCGGCGCCCATACGGGCGATCCCGTGCAAATGTATCTGGAAGATATTTTCACGGCTCCTGTGAACCTAGCGGGAATTCCGGGACTTTCGATCCCGTGTGGTTTCGCAAAGGAGCACCTGCCCATCGGCATGCAGATCCTCGGACCGCAGTGGGGCGAAGAGGTGATTCTGCAGGCGGGCCACGCCTACGAGCAGGCGACCGAGTGGCACGGAAAGAAACCGACGTTATAGCCATTCTTCTGTTCGGTTCACCTAGTCGTTCGGATCTTCACCATTCGCCAGAGTGATCCTGCGTTTTTTTGGGCGGTCCTCACCGTCATCCTTTTGGATCATTTGATGAACGGCCTTACGCACCGCACCGGTCGCAGGAGCAACCGTTTGGGCTTCACTATCGGTTGGCAACCGTTGTGCAACGTCTGTACAGCGCGCGATTCTGAATGATTCTTGTCCCAAAAGTAACGGGGAAATCTGAAATGTCCATGAAGTTCAAATATCGCCGGAATCCATACTGCCACAATCACCACTGTCTCCAATTGTCTGAGCAGGATCAATGAGAGAATCGACAGCTGATTGCGTATTCAGAATCCCTGTTTGGATATTCTGCAAAGTCAATGTACGACCCTCGCGGCTGAGCACTGCACCGGGAACCATGGCATTGAGAGCACAGACAAACGAGCTCGGCTCCATGAAATCGGGAATCTGGTACTGGAACGTCTGCTGACCCTCCTGTCGAGCTTGTGCGGCTTCCATAGAGTGCGGGTGGAAAAAGTTGCAAAAAGGCTACCCGGGCACAGAGGGAATACAAGATGGAAGGGGCACTTTTACGCCAGAGACCAGAAGGAGGCTTGTCTTGAGCGGACAGCCGGAAGATGATCCTGAGGCCGCCAAAAAGCGCACATGGCATTTGATTCGCCCCAATTCCTGTTCGGCTTCCTTCCGGTCATATTGCTGATTGTGCTCCTGCTGCAGTACGCGGACAGGCTGCGGCTGGTCATGCACGTGATCATCATTGCATCGCTCGTCTTCTATGGGTGGTCGAAGCCCGCTTCCCTCGCAGTGCTGCTCGGTTCCGTGCTCTTCAATTACCTCTGCGGACTTCTCTTCATCCGGCGCAAAAGCCGGCTGGGGCTGGGGCTGGCCATCGCGGGCAACGTGCTCCTGCTCGGGTATTTCAAGTATCTGGGGTTCTTCACCGCGACGCTCCAGTCCCTGGGTATGGCACAGGGAAGCGTCGTCTCCGTCATGCTGCCGCTCGGCATCTCGTTCTTCACCTTCACGCAGATCGCCTACCTGGTCGACACGTATCGCGGCGTGACACAGGAACGCAGCCTCCTTCGGTACCTGCTCTTCGTCACCTTCTTCCCGAACCTCATCGCCGGTCCCATCGCGCACCACGCGGATCTGCTGCCGCAATTCAACCGCGCTCCGGGCCACATTAGCCGGAACGTGGCCGTGGGACTGACGGTGCTCACGATCGGACTCTGCAAGAAGGTACTGCTCGCCGACACCGTGGGCACGTACGCCGACCTGGTCTTCAACGGCGCGGCGCAGGGCCTGACTCCCTTGTTCGCCGACGCGTGGATGGGTGCCATCGCCTACTCCTTTCAGCTGTACTTCGATTTCTCGGGCTACTCCGACATGGCCATCGGCATCGCGTACATGATGGGCATCCGGCTCCCGATCAACTTCAACGCCCCCTACCGCTCCTCCTCCATCCGCGAGTTCTGGCGCCGCTGGCACATCACGCTCTCGCGATTCCTCATGACGTATCTCTACATCCCGCTGGGCGGGAGCCGCCGCGGGGAAATCAGGACACTGGTCAATTTGTTCCTCACGATGCTGATCGGCGGTCTCTGGCACGGAGCCGGCTGGACCTTCGTGCTCTGGGGCGCCTGGCACGGCGGGTTTTTGGCGCTGCACCGCGTCTGGCTGAAGATCGCCGATGCCCCGCTGCTGCGCGTCGTGGCCGTGCCCATCCGCCTGTTCGCGATACCGCTCACCTTCCTGCTGATCACCGTTGGCTGGGTGCTCTTCCGCGCCGAGAACGTGGCGGCCGCCTGGACGCTCTTCCAGAGTATGGCCGGACTCCACGGCTTCTCATTCTTCAATGAGACGAGCCTGCTCCCCAGCGCATTCGCCTGGAAGAGATGTCTCGAGATCCTTGCGGCACTCGCCGCCATCGTCTGGTTCGCCCCCACGACGCAAACCTTCGTCAGAGAAGTTCTGCCCGACGATGCGCCCGAGGAAAAACCTGACCCCCTGACGCTGCGACTCACGTGGAAACCGCACGCCCTGTACGCCCTGGCCTTCACGCTCGCGGCGCTCGCGGCCGTCACCACACTCTTCCTCGCGCAGGACCATGTCTTCATCTACTTCCAGTTCTGAGAGACGCTACGTGCTGTGGCTCGCCGTCTTCACGGCGCCGCTCTTCATCGTCCTGTGTCTCAACTATCTCTTCCTCCGGAATGCGGGGGAATTGACGGCGATTCCCGCGATCCTCTCCCTCCAGCAGAATCCCGACACCTTTTGCCTCTACGGCACCGCGCTCTACGGAGACACCTACCGGTACAAGATGGACGCACTGGCTCTGCGCAAGCCTGCGATCATCACCATCGGCTCCTCGCGAATGCTCACGCTGCGCGAACACTTCTTTACGCAGCCCTTCTACAACCTGAGTAATACCGTGTCCAACCTGCACGAAGGTCGAGACGTCGTGGAAGGGATTCTCGCGAGCGCGCACCGGCCGCAGACCGTGATTCGGCATCGACTTTTGGTGGTTCAACGGCGCGTACATCCCTCCGACCGCGTACCGCCCGCGATCCGAACCTCTGCACCAGTTCGAAGGGTATTTCCTCTTCAAACCGATCCTCTGGCTCAAGGAAAGGAAAATCACACCGACGGATTACGTCCATACCCTTCTTCACCCTGCGGACCGCGAAACCCCGTGCAACATCGGCATCCAGGCACTCAAGCGCCGCAGCGGATTTGCACCCGACGGATCGCAGTACTCCTTCATTGATCCGACAATCGCTGCGCCATCGCCGAAACCGGAAAATCCCTTCGGTGAGATCGAGCAGATCGAGGCCGGAGAGAGCCGCTACACCTTCGCGGAGCGCGCGGATCCGCAGCACATGCAGGATTTTCTGCAGCTGGTGCAAAAGCTCCGCAGCGCCGACATTGAGGTGATCGTCATGCTCCCGCCGTTCGCAGCATCCGTAGCGGACGCCCTCGAGCAGGGAGGAAACCGCTACGGCATCTTCGATGACCTGAAGGGGAGGATGCGCTCGGCGGGCATCCCTTTCTTCGATGCAACGGACCCCAGAACAGTCGGCTCTGCGGATTGCGAATTTCAGGACGGCGTGCATCCGGGGGATGTCACCATGGCCCGCCTCCTCCTCGCTCTGGACAGAGAGCGACAACGCGCCGGTCTTGCGCCGATCGGAAACACGGCAGTGCTCCGGCGCATTGTCCGGCAGTACGCTGGGCTAACAATGGCTCCAGACCCGCGCGTCACTGCCGTACGCGAGGGTGATTTTCTTGGCCTAGGATGCAAGAAATGATCACAGGAAGCGTACCAGTTTCATTGTCTTGCCATGCGACTTGCGGTAGCGTGCCCGCGGCAAACTGGGGTTGCCCGCCCGATCCGTACCGGATCGGTACGGGCGGGTAGCTCAGCTGAAAATCTCAACCAGGCATTATGTAATTTGTGTACGTGCTCTCTAGCTTAATAACCAGGCAGCAATATGTTGGAATGTCAGACAATCCCAAACAGAGATTGAAAGAGCACAATGCGGGTAGGGTAAAATCCACAAGAGCATATCGCCCTTGGCAACTTCTCCTGCAAGAAAGGTATCCGGATAGGCTTGCGGCGAGACAACGAGAAAAGTACCTTAAGTCAGCTGCCGGAAGGCGTTTCCGCAAGCAGCAGTTACGGGGTTGTAGCTCAGCTGGTTAGAGCGTCCGCCTGTCACGCGGAAGGTCGCGGGTTCGAGTCCCGTCAGCCCCGCCACGGCAATCGCGATTGCCGTGGCTCGCCACCTTTTATACGAGGCGTGGTCGGCGTGCCATCCCGAGCGATTTTAACCGAAGACAGGAGACGTTCCGCCAATAATCGTAATGCCAACGATATCTTCCGGATACGGTATGTACGCGGGAAGGCACACAATTTGGGCT
>CAZVLZ010000042.1:0-9739 GCA_964628345.1 uncultured Candidatus Peribacteria bacterium
CACGGTGGAGGAGGCGTACCAGAGCATCTACCGCAAGATCCGCCCCGGAGACCTGGCCACGCCCGAGAATGCCAAGCAGCTCATCGATTCGCTCTTCTTCGATTTCAAGAAGTACGATATGGGCCAGATTGCCCGCTATAAGCTGAATCGCCGTTTCAATTTCAAGACGGACAATGACGAGTCGCACCGCGTCTTCCAGGTATCCGATTTCACGGCGATCCTGAAAGAACTCATCAACCTGAATAACGGTATCGGCGTGCCCGACGACATCGACCACCTGGCCAACCGCCGTATCCGTTCCGTCGGTGAACTTGTCCAGAACAAGTACCGTGTGGGTCTGGTGCGCACTGAGCGCATCATCAAGGACCGCATGACCGTGCTCGACATGGAGACGGTCACGCCCACCCAGCTCATCAACTGCCGTCCGATCACGGCGGCCATGCGCGAATTCTTCGCGAGTTCGCAGCTCTCGCAGTTCATGGACCAGACGAACCCCCTTGCGGAGCTCTCGCACAAACGGCGCCTTTCCGCCATGGGTCCGGGAGGGCTCTCGCGCGAGCGCGCGTCCTTCGACGTCCGCGACGTGCACCCCAGTCACTACGGCCGCATCTGCCCGATTGCCACGCCCGAAGGGCCGAACATCGGTCTCGTGGTGCACCTGGCCGCACTGGCCCGCGTGAATCCCTATGGATTCCTCGAAACGCCGTATCGTGAAGTGAAGAATATTGTCCCGCTCGACCCCGACAAGCTCTTCGGGCGCATGATCGGCGACACGATCCGCGAGGACCGCAAAGTCCTTCTCAAGGAGGGCGAAGTCGTCGCGACCAAGGAGCTTGCACGCAAGGTTGTTTCCATCTGCCGTCAGGAAGGCAAGTCTTTCGTGCCGGTGCGACCCTATGTCACCAGCAAATTCAGCTACATCGATGCGGAGCAGGAGCGTCACCTCACGATCGCGCAGGCGCAGACCAAATATTCGGAGCTCGGGGAATTCCTGGTCACGACCATCTCGGCTCGTCGCAGCGGAGAGCCGGTGCTCGTGGATGGACGCGACGTCACGCATGTCGACATGACCCCGAAGCAGATTCTCTCGGAATCAACGTCGCTCATCCCGTTCCTGGAGCATGACGACAACACGCGCGCATCCATGGGAACGAACATGCAACGTCAGGCTGTTCCGCTCATTCGTCCCTCCGCCCCGCTCGTGGGCACCGGTATTGAGGGGCTGACGGCGCGCGCATCCGGACAAGCCATTCTGGCCGATGAAGACGGAGAGGTGGTGAGCGTGGATGCCTCGCACATCGCCGTGGTGTACCGCTCGGGTCGCAAGCAGCAGCTTTCTCTCACGACCTTTACGCGGAGTAACCAGGGAACGTGCATCCTCATGCGGCCGCGCGTACACGTGGGCGAAAAAGTTCATCGCGGATCCGTGCTCGCGGATGGCTCGGCGGTGGAAAACGGAGAGCTGGCTCTGGGGCAGAACCTGCTCGTGGCGTATCTCTCATGGGAGGGAGCCAACTTCGAGGACGCCGTCATCATTTCGAGCCGCGTCGTACGGGACGGTTGGTTCGATTCCATTCACATCGAGTCCTACGTGACGGATGTGCGCGACACCAAGCTCGGTTCCGAGACGGTCACGCGCGACATCCCGAATGTGGGCGAGGCCAAACTCAAAGATCTCGATACCGATGGCATCGTGCGCATCGGCGCAACGGTGCATGAAGGTGACATTCTGGTGGGCAAGATCACGCCCAAGGGCGAAACGGAACTCACACCAGAAGAACGGCTTCTGCAAGCCATCTTCGGCGACAAGGCGAAGGACGTGAAAGATTCCTCTCTGCGCCTTCCCGGCGGTGCCGGCGGCAAAGTGGTGGATGTGCACATCTTCGACCGCGCCGAGGGTGACGAACTGCCGACGGGGGTGATCAAGCAGATCAAAGTATTCGTCGCGCAGACGCGCAAAGTGCAGGTGGGCGACAAGATGGCGGGCCGCCACGGAAACAAAGGCGTCGTCTCGCGCATCGTGCCGGCCGAAGACATGCCGTACCTGGAGGATGGCACACCGGTGGATATCATCCTGAACCCTCTCGGGGTCACCTCCCGCATGAACATCGGTCAGATTCTCGAGACACACCTTGGCTGGGCCTGCGAAAAATTGGGCATCAGGATTGCCACGCCTGCCCTGAATGGCATCTCCGTGGATCAGATCGAGGAATTCCTGAAAGCTGCGGATCTTCCCACGGACGGAAAAGTGCAGCTCTATGACGGACGCACCGGCGAGCCGTTCGCCCACAAGACGACCGTGGGCATTGTGTACATGCTCAAACTGCTCCACCTGGTCGAGGACAAGATCCACGCCCGCAGCGTCGGTCCGTACTCGCTCGTGACCCAGCAGCCGCTCGGAGGCAAGGCCCAACACGGAGGTCAGCGCTTCGGAGAAATGGAGGTGTGGGCGCTCGAAGCCTACGGCGCCGCGTACACGCTGCAGGAAATGCTCACCATCAAGTCCGATGACGTCATCGGCCGCAGCAAGGCCTACGAGGCCATCGTGAAGGGCGAGCCGATCCGCCGCCCGTCCATTCCCGAATCCTTCAACGTGCTCGTGAAGGAGTTGCAGGCGCTCGGACTCAAGGTTGAACTCCTGAAGTTCAAGGATGAAATCCTGCCAGAGGAGCGCACGACGCTGGAGGCCGGTGAAGTGGAGCAGGTGGAACTGCGGTCGCGCGTGGAAGCCGAAGCCGAAGCCGAAGAGATTCTGAATGCCACCGAAAAGATTTCGGAACTTGAGGCGCCGGGCACCGAGTCGTCTGAGGAAGTGGTGGGAGGGATCGAGGAAGGGGAACCGGTCGAAGCGTCGGGTGTGACGGCGAAAGAAGAGATGAAAGAAGCGGTCAGTGAAGAATCGATGGAGGACGCGTGACGCGCTTCGCGCGAATGGAAAATGTAGAATGGAGAATGAATCATGAACGGCTCCGCGAGGAGCCGTTTTTTGTTACACCTCCTTGAGGTGCCGTCCTGTTCTTGTTTTTTCGTTCATCACGGGCATACTGCTACCCATTTCCAATTTTCTATGCTGAGCAATCACCCGCCTCTTTCAAAAGACGAAATGACACAGCGGCTGCCGGATGCCCGTCCATCTCTCGACGGATCGACAGAAGTTTTGGCGTTCACGGATGCCGCACTCATTCCCGAGCAAGCTCAGTCCTTAGGCATCTCCAAAGATGTCAGTCGTTTTCTGGAACGTCTGGCGCTCGCCGTTGACGTTCACCACCCTTGGCCGCGTGAGGCGCGCAAACAAGAACCTTTGCCCGCGGTGATCGCAGGGTGTGGCGTCGTCGATTCTTCTTCTGAAGACGGTCAGCTGCCTGCAGATATTCCTGCAGCAGGTATGGACGGAGGTTCCGGAACCGATACTGTCGCCGTTGTGGTGCCTCCGACGCTTCCTCCCTCTGTCGTCGACCCTGCACTTACGCAGGAATCTCTGCTCGTGAAGGCATTCCCGTATGGCTGGGAGGTTTCGATGCCGGATGTTGGAGAAACACTTGATGGTCTGCGCAGGCAGGTGCTCGATGAAATTCAGGATCTATGCCTTCTGACGCGATTCAGACAGCTCGTCACGCGCTTGCGTGGAGCGAACGAACTGGAGAACGTTCGTCCGCTTGAGCGGGAACTTCTTACGATCGTACAACGCAGTGAGGCCTGCGCGCAGGAGCTATCACAACTTGCCTGGTATCCGTGGCGCAGAGATTCGGATCCGGATTTCAAAAAGTTTGTTGAGGGTCGGGGGGTTCATTTTTCCAATAAATGACGGGACTGTTTCCTTTTCCCTCCGATTCTCATAGAACGAATCGAAACAACGCCGACAGAACACGTGATCCCTGTCCGTCGGGAGATCCCTGTCAATAACGGGGCAATCGCCAGGCTGCTCAAAGGGGAGTTGGGCAAGGGAGAAGAGGATTTTGCATGGTGGCTCATTCGAAGATGTGCAAACTGGCGGATGGCCTACGAGCGCGCCATGCAGGAGCACGAACAGGCGCTCGCATTGCGTGGGCGTTCCATGCCACAATAGAACTCCCATTGAGGCCTAGTTGAAGCCAAAAATCTTCACTCGTCCGCGACAATCTTTTCAGCGGGGGCTTCCCCTTTCCTTTTTCACCTTTAGCCTTGGGGGTCCGTATTTCTTCCCCCCATTTTTATGTTCAATGTGAACCGCGTCACTCTGCTCGGGAACGTCACGCGCGATCCTGAGGTACGGGCGACCAAGACCGGCGTTGCGGTCTCCTCTATTGGTTTCGCCACCAATCGCGCGTGGCGGGATACCGAAGGCAAGCTGGAGCGCGAGCCGGAGTATCACCATCTCGTATGCTTCGGTCCGCTGGCCGAGTTCGCCGAAAAACGCGTGAAGAAAGGCGCTCCTCTGTACGTCGAGGGTCGGCTGCACACCAGCCACTACGAGACCAAGAAAGGGGCACCCGCCAGCCGCACCGAGATTCTGGTGGACCGCTTCGTGCTGCTCTCTTCCAATAAGAAGGGCGCTGCGGCAGCCGCTCAGGCAGACGAGGAATAGGACGAAAGGAAAAGGACAAAGGGACGGTTGCCGAGAGGCGCCGTCCCTTCTTCGGAGTGTTCATTGACAATGAATGACCCGAGGAAGAGGATTCGCTCCCTCGGTTTTCCTTCCCTTATTCGCCCATGCTCAAACCTCTCAGTTCCATGATCGGCAGCCTTGATGGTCAAGCCAGAGAACTGGGCAGACAATCTCTTCTTCAAACCGCTGCGCTGGTCGGCATTCAAATGATCGTGGCGTGTTCCAGACCGCAGATCGATGCAGCCATCGAGAGCGGTGATATGGACGCGGTGAAATCGCGTGTTGATGACCTCATCGAAAAGATCGAAGTTCAATTGAGGCAATCGGGCGTTTTTCAAACTACGTCTCAAGAAGAAGACGGGCGGACCACTGCCGATGCTCCAAAACAGGAGTAAGCAAATTGACAACGGGAATCGGCTGGGCACAATCCACAGGTATGCCACCTTGCTCCTCCGGTTCTGAATGGCGCGCGCACTGTCTTGCGGAGGCGGAGCGGATGCTCGATGAGGTGGGCGAAGAGACACTCAATGCCGAAGGGCGGCAGCATCTGAGAGCGCTGCGGGATCGTCTGGATTGTGTGTCGCTGGAATCTGATCCCGAAGTGAGAGCACTCATGGAGCGCGTTCGCACTCCCCATCAGAACGTTTGCTGTGCCGGCCTTCTCCTTCAATCATGAAGTCCGTCAATAAGGTCATGCTTCTTGGCAACGTCACGCGCGATCCCGAGCTCAAGGCGACCACCGTCGGGCAATCCGTCTGCACATTCGGCCTCGCGACGAACAGGGTCTGGCGCGATCCCAAGGGCGAGAAGCAGAGCCTCGCTGAGTTTCACAACATCGTGGCGTGGGGCGGGCTCGCGGAATTCAGTCATCAGTACGTCAAAAAAGGAAAGCCTCTCTATCTCGAAGGATACTTAAAGACCCGCAGCTGGGACGGTCCCGAAGGGGCAAAGATTTTCCGCACCGAAATCGTGGCGGAAAACGTGATTTTATTGGGTCCGCGGGAGGGCGCGGAGAATGGCCTCAATACGGGTGTTTCAACGGGGCAGGAGGCGTCGGCTGACGAAGAGTGAGGTTCACTTTGCAGAGAAAAATTCAGGTCCTCCTCTTTCTTCTTGACTCGCCATTTCTCCACAGTAAACTGCGGAAGCTCTATGTTTCCTCGTGCCCACCCGTAGGATTCGTCCCGCGCTTTGCGCGGAGATTCTCGGATTCTACGGGTGTGCATAGGCCACCCGCTTTTTTTATCCCGTATCCGCGGGATGAAACAATGGATGAGACAGAATGGAGTGTGGCGGGAGCTTGTCACATCATGTTCCTTCGCATCACCGGCACTGAAGAGAACATGAATGAAACTGAATTTAATTACTCACGTGCGCAGAAACGTGCGGGCACATCCTGCCCGCTCCTTGCCCCGCATCAGACAGGTGTTGGGGTCCTGCGACACGTGAACAGCAATAATGAAAAACGTTACTCATCGCATCACATGGATGCCTCGACTCTGTACTCCGAAGAAGGACGTAGCCAGCTGCGATAAGCCTCGGCAAGCCGCTAGGCAGGCGCTTGTAGCCGGGGATTTCCGAATGGGGAAACCCCATGGAAGTTATATTCCATGACCCCGCACTCTTCAGCCATTGCGCGCTTTGCGCGCATCGAAAAGCGATGGCTGAAAAGTGCGGGGAGGTCACTCTGTGAACTGAAACATCTCAGTAACAGGGGAAAAGAAATCAAATCGAGATTCTCCGAGTAGTGGCGAGCGAAAGGGGAACAGCCTAAACCTCATGCTTGCATGGGGTGTTGTAGGACCTCTTGTACCGATTCAATTGTCATAGACGAACGTCCCTGGAACGGGCGGCCATAGCGGGTGAGAGCCCCGTAGTCGAAATGACAAGAGACGGGTGAGGATTCCTGAGTAAGGTCGGACACGTGAAATCCGGCCCGAATCCGGGTGGACCACCATCCAAGGCTAAACAGGTACAGAGTTCAATAGCGGATAGTACCGTGAGGGAACGGTGAAAAGCACCCCGGAAGGGGGATGAAATAGTCTCTGAAATGTGATGCGTTCAAGGAATTGGAGCCCCGCACTTTTTGAACCTTTGTTATAATCCACCTCTATGTTTCATGTCTACATTCTCAAGAGTACTGATTCCAATAGTCTCTATATTGGATTCACATCTGATCTACAAAAGAGATTGTTAGCACATAACCAAGGGGAAAATACTTCCACGAAGCTTCACCAATGGGTGTTGGTGTATAGCGAAAGCTATCTTTCTGAAGCAGATGCCCGAAAGAGAGAAAGAATGCTCAAGCAGTATGGGCAATCGCTTGGAATGTTAAAAAAGCGAATTGCCGGAAGTCTGAAGGGTTCAAAGAGTGCGGGGTGACAGTGTGCCTTTTGCATAATGAGCCAACGAGTTTGTTGTCAGTGGCAAGGCTAAGGCAGTCCATAGCCGGAGCCGGAGCGAAAGCGAGTCCGAATAGGGCGACCATAGTCGCTGGCACAAGACCCGAAACCGGGTGAGCTAACCATGGGCAGGGTGAAGGGCGCCGAAAGGCGTCTGGAGGCCCGAACCATAACTTGTCGCAAGAAGTTGGGATGACCTGTGGTTAGGAGTGAAAAGCTCATCGAACCCGGAGATAGCTGGTTCTCCTCGAAATGTCTTTAGGGACAGCCTCGTCACGCACGGCGGGGGGTAGAGCGACTGTTTGGGTGCGGGGGTCTTTTTGGACCTACCAAATCCTGACAAACTCCGAATACCCGCCCTTTGGTGACGGGAGTGAGACGGTGACGGCAAAGCGCCATCGTCGAAAGGGAAAGAGCCCAGATCACTTGCTAAGGTCCCCAATCGATCGCTCAGTGGTAAAGGAAGTACAGGTGCATAAACAGCCAGGAGGTTGGCTTAGAAGCAGCCATCCTTTAAAGAAAGCGTAACAGCTCACTGGTCTATGTATCTGCGCGCCGAAGATTTCCGGGGCGAAGCGATCAACCGAAGCAATGAGTGTGCAGTTCCTTCGGGAATTGTGCGCAGTAGAGGAGCGTTCCGTTCAGCCGTGAAGCAGTACTGCGAGGTATTGTGGAGCGAACGGAAGCGAGAATGTTGGCATGAGTAACTACTAGGCAGGTGAAAACCCTGCCCGCCGAATCCCCAAGGTTTCCCACGCAACGGCAATCGGCGTGGGGTTAGTCGGTCCTAAGGCGAGGCCGAAAGGCGTAGCCGATGGAGAGCAGGTCAACATTCCTGCACCTCCTGTGGATCGTCCAAGGGCGGCAGTTGAACGTTTGTCCGACCTCTGTTCTCCACCATTCTGGATTTTGGAGCCTGTTAGCTGTTTAGCTGTTTGGCTTGTTAGGAAGAATTCTAATAAGCGAATAAGCGAACAAGCTAAAGAGCTCGTTTCGAATCTGGAATGGTGGAGAATACGCCTGACGAAAAGGATACTGTCGTTCTAGGAGCGGTGTGACGGAGGGGGACGTCCAGAGCGTCTCATTGACTTGACGTGGAAGGCATGAAGCGTTGATTCCGGGAGGGAAATCCCCCGGTTGAGCTGAGTGCCGATCCCGATCATCTGCCGCAAGGCGGACGAGTCTGACACGTTCCACTCCCAAGAAAACCGTCGCTCCGAGAGTCACAGGTGACCGTACCGCAAACCGACTCCGGTGGGGTGGTCGAGAAGACCAAGGCGAACGAGAGAACTCGCGTTAAGGAACTCGGCAATGAAGCGTCCGTAACTTCGGGATAAGGACTGCCCTTCTCCGCAAGGAGTTGGGCCGCAGCGAAAGAGCCCAGGCGACTGTTTATCAAAAACACAGGTCCCTGCGAAGCCGTAAGGCAATGTATAGGGGCTGATGCCTGCCCAGTGTCAGAAGGTCACGTGAGAGGGTGTATGCCTTCAAACTAAGCCCTGATGAACGGCGGCCGTAACTATAACGGTCCTAAGGTTAATCCGATGGATTACATCGCTAGCCTTAGTAAAACTGAACCATATGCGGGAAACTCCTCAAAAACTTTCCGATACTCGTCGATACGACAGTAAAAATTCGGAAGACACGGGGACAATCCGCAGGAAAGACTTCCGTGCTACGATGCACGGGAGAATCCTCAGAGACTTCACGTTCAGTCCTGACCATGAAACTTGATGCACAATGGATCGTTGGCTTTACGGACGGAGAAGGTTGCTTCTTCGTCGGTATCAATAGCCATCCTGATATGACTGCAAAATATCAGGTGCTTCCTGAATTTACCGTTGTTCAGCACAAGCGCGATATCCAACTGCTCCACGCACTGAAGGATTTCTTCGGCTGTGGGGTGGTTCGTACCAACCACGGAGACCGTATGGCTTACCGTGTGCGGAGCGTTGAGCATTTGGTGGCAACTATTCTGCCCTTCTTCGAGAAGCACGAGCTAAAGACGAAGAAGCGGCAGGACTTCCTCAAGTTTCGTGAAGTACTACATTTGATGAAGCATGGAGCGCACCTTTCTTCGGATGGGATAGCAAAGATTCGTACTATCGCTTCACAGATGAATACCGGTCAGGAAAGATAAAGTCCGGCTCCTCGGGAAACCGAGAGAGAACATACCGAGCGAAATTCCTTGTCGGGTGGTCGATAAGAAACTTGCCCGAATGGTCCGTAAGGATCAGCACTAAGGAAGGACGTAAAGCGCCTCCGGCGCCACGTCCCAAGTTGAGCCGTGTTTTATAAACAGGTCACTGAAATCTTGAGTTCCTATAAAATTTATCAGCGTTGTACACCCCACTTCGTCCCGCATGCGCGGGACTACGCGGGGAAAATTAGTGAAAAACGTCGCTATATGCTGGAATATCCCATGCATCCCCTATGCCGTAAGGTACGGGGTGGGGACAATCAGCAGGAAACCGCAAGCCGAAGGGCTCGTGGGCTCCTCAGAGACTACACGCGACGCTTCCAAATGAACTATCTATCGCGAAGGCAAGCTCCGCTTGCCTGGAGCGATCCCTCTAAGGGAAAGGATAGTTCATGAAAGGAAAACCGTAGGTTTGCCTTTCAGGGAAGATGATATAGTCCGATCCCTGTGGCGACACAGGGCGGGTCGAAAACGTGACCCGGTCATGCGAGTGCATGGCAACATGCGTTCGGAGAGAGACTTAAGCTATAAGACGTAAGACTTAAGCATTCT
>CAZVLZ010000043.1:0-3780 GCA_964628345.1 uncultured Candidatus Peribacteria bacterium
CAGTGGCGCAATTGCAGCGGTTCTCGCCGAGCCCGCACTGGCCGTCCCCGAGGGGAGCGGCGCCGCACCGGGTACAGATGAAGGTCCCGGCCTGACTTTCACACGTGTTCTGTGCACTCACGTTCCTCTGACTGAGCTGCGTGAGCCCCGCGCAACACGTGGATGCACCGCCCGTGGTACCGGTCTGCCCTTCCGCGATGCAGGGGACGACGGAGGAAACGGTGCTGGAGCTGGAAGAACGTGAGCTGGAAGAAGACACGACCGGGATCGTGGGAGCCACGCACGTACACGATTGTCCGCAGACATTCGGACTGGCACAGGAGGGAAGGTACACCGCAATTTTGTGTTGCTGCACAGGACCTCCCATCCATACCTGCATTTTGATGGTGTCCGTCTTGCCGTCATGGTTGAGGTCGGCAAAGAGAGTCTTCTCTGCGTTGATCGTTCCTGTGCTGAATGGCAGCCCGATCCAGGACGAACCCGATGTGTAATTTCTGGTTCCGTTGCCGAAGTACATCTCTGTATTAAAGAGCGCATCCTGTTTCGTATCGCCATTGAAATCCCCAAGGCCTGTGAAATAGGCCGCGTTACCGGCAGTGAAGGAAAGCTTGGCGGGCGTGTAGGTACGGTTGTCCTGTGCAAGAAGAATATCAACGCCGAACCCGGGGAAGTTCCCCTCATACACGTAGAAATCCATCCGGCCGTCTGCGGATACATCATGCGCGGACTTCGGATTGCCGGTAGTGGCGAACGACTTCTCCTCAAATGTCCCGTCTCCCCTGCCGTAGTACACATGCAATGTGTTGCTCTTTGAGTTGCCTGAAGCGCCATTTGCTGCGGCAATGTCCCTGTGGCCATCGCCATCAAAATCATGGGATGCAATGAAGAAACTGCTATTGGATGTCAGAGACGCGAGTGTGACGGGCGGAGCCTGAAAACTGAGATTCGCCCCCCCTGTGTAGTATTTCAATGTCGGTGGTGAAAATACGACAATGGAGGGATATCCGCTCTCACTAAAATCTCCGACCACAAAGCGAGAAATCGTGCCGGGGGACGTACCAAATGAGACGGGCACGATGTGGAATGTGCCGTCACCGTTACCCTTCGCAACACGGATCTCTGTCTCTGTAGAAAAGACAAGATCCGTCTTTCCATCGTTATCCATGTCCGCGGCAAAAAAATCGGGAGTGCGACTGAGAGGGACAAGATCGGAGCCGCCAGGGGTGCTGATGTGCGGCTGGAATGTGCCATCGCCATTGCCGAGCAATACTTCGATGGTATCGCCATTCAATACGGCAATATCCTGCTCCCCATCACCATTGAAGTTGCCCAAGACCACGTTGCGGGGGACTTCGCCGGCGTCGTAGGTAACCGCCATTTTTTCGCATTGCTCGCCAGTCTCCAGCGCTCCATTGCCACAGACGGATGCACACTGACAAAGATCTGTACAGGACTGCCCGGAGCAGCCGGTTTGCGATCCATCACACTGCTCACCCGTTTCAATCGTATTGTTTCCACACGTCCAGTTCCACTCGGCGACGGATCCGATCACTCCATCGCCCACGAACTTCTTCGATTCCGCCCTGATGGTGAACGGCGCCGGTTTGGGAGAGGTGTCGAAATCGATGCGGAATGTTTTCGATTCTCCCGGATTTAAGGGGATAGCCTGCGAAGAACTGTTCACGTGGGCGCAGCCGTAGATGATGGTATTCGACGGCGTGTAAGCCTTTTTGCAGTTCGCATTGGAGGATGCGGGTCGCAGCGCAAGCGTGTTGGGAGTCGTCACCTGTATGACTGCCGAGGTAGCAACCTCGCTGCTGACGTTCTTGATGGTCACCAGGGCCGAATACACGAATTTTGGCGATTCCATGCTGGCTTGGACGGTGATGGAAGTCTGGAATTGACCCACCGCCGCCGGTACCGAGGAAGAGGAGGAAGCAGCAGAAATTGCGTCCCCTGAATAGGAACCCTTCCCGCTCTGCCCCACCGCTACGAACTTGCTGTTGCCGTAGGCGATGGCATTGATGGCGGACATCCCAAGCTTCATGTCCGCAACCGGCGTCCACGTGGTACCACCTACCACGGAGTAGGAGCCGTTCACTCCCACGGCCAGGAACGCGTTCCCGCCGTAGGTGACGGCGTAGAAATTGTATTCCGTGCTGCTGATCCTCATGTCGCCGACCGCCGTCCAGGTGACGCCGTCATCCGAGTACGCTCCTTTGCCGTTGTACCCCACAGCCACGAATCGACCGGCGCCGAAGGTGACGGAGGTAATGTTCGACGCATTGAATTTCATATCGCCGATGGTCGTCCATGTGATGCCGTCCGTGGAGTACACACCGGCGCCATTGAAGCCCACAGCGACGAATTTGTTGTTGCCATACGTGACGGACTTATACGCTGAGGGAGCATTGAAATGGCCGTCGCTGATTCGATTCCAATTGACGCCATCCGCAGAGTACATGCCGGCAGCCGCTCCTACCGAAACGAACTTGCCGTTGCCGTAGACGACGGAATAGAGATGGTTGGCAACCGGACCCGATGACAATGCCGTCCAGTTGATGCCATTGGTGGAGTATGCGGCTTTGCCGTTCTGCCCCACCGCTACGAACTTGCTGTTGCCGTAGGTGACGGAAAGCAGTGGCGTCGTCCCGACTGCCATGTTCACGGCCGTCCAGTTGGCACCATCCGTGGAGTATGCCCCTTTGCCGTTGTACCCCACCGCCACGAATTTGCTATTGCCGTAGGTGACGGCGTAGATCGGATCCGTTCCGAACTTCATGTCACTGACCGCGTTCCAGCGCATATCCGGCGCACATATCTTCGGGTAGGGGCATCCTCTGCTGTCGAATTCACATTCTCTCTGCACTTCCGCATACCCGAAAGTACAAGCAAGATTGAGCAACGGGCAAATAGCATCTGGATCCTGGGCAGGACAGGAAGACGAGCTGCTGGAACCGGAGACAGTATAAATACACCGGCGCTCGAGCGCTGAGGCAAGCGTCGCGGCACAGTCTTGCGGACAATACAGGGCTGCGGGCCAAGCGGCTACAGGTTGTTGACCGGTCAACGCCTCCGCCTGCTCACAAATGCCGTTGCCGCACACGGGTGTGGGGGCAGAAATTGCGCGCGCGCAATCAATCTCGCAGGTCGCGAAGAAGTCGGTATCATCGGCATTGCCACTGGCGCTGCCCCAGTACGATTGAGTAAGCGGTTGAGCATCGATCTCGCCGGGTTCACAGATCGCGTTGCCGCAGACGCTTCCTTCACACTTGAACTCTTCGCGGCAAAAGTACAATTCCCCTTCCTGCTGTTGGTATTGCGGATATGTTGTCTGATAAAAACAGGGTTGATGCAAATATCGCTTCACCAAAGGTTGATCGTAGGAGTACTCGCAACAGGGAGTTTCGAAGCCGTATGATGTCGCTGTGCAACCGACTTGGTGAAACGGCGTGCATTCGGGGGTATATCCTTCAAGCACCTGCTGGGCCCTGAAGATAGTCGGACTCCGCACATCCTGCTGCAGCGCCCACGTGAGGGCCACCAACCCCAAGAGGCCGAAACCACCTTTGAGGAACGTCGCCATAAAAGGAGAACGCAGCATCGGAAACATGGACTTTGCGCCACTGTATCACGTCTGGGTCTCCTCCTCCGTCGCGACTTCTTGCACAGAAACAAAAATGTTGGTTGGCATGAAAAGACGTTGTCTCCCGCATGCGGACGACTTCGCATGTGTCTCACAGATCCACCACTTCCTCCCGCTCGGGTTTCTGCATCCGG
>CAZVLZ010000043.1:3790-9385 GCA_964628345.1 uncultured Candidatus Peribacteria bacterium
TGCGCAATACGCTGCGCAAAGGGATCCATCTGCGCGATCTCCCCGTGGACGAGGATGAGGGTCGATAGTTGCTCCGTTGCAAGGACGAAGCGGTCCAGATCCGCCATATCGGCATGACCGGAGTAGGCGGCGATGCTCGTCACCTCGGCCTTCTTCGCAAACATCCTGTCGAAGATCTTCACCTGCTTCACGGTCGGATCAACAAGGAGGCGCCCGAGGGTGTTTTCGGCCATGTAGCCCACGGCCACCACCGCATTGCGCGCATCCTCAATGCCGTTGCGCAGATGGTGACGGATGCGTCCCGCCTCGCACATGCCGGAACCGGCCAGAATCACCATCGGTCCGGGGGTTTGGTTGAGCGCTTTGCTCTCTTCCGGCGTCTCGGTGAACCGCACGAGGGAGAACTGAAAAGGATTCTTCGCCTTCGCGAGAAACTTCTCATAGATTTCTTTGTCGTAGCATTCCGGATGTTTCATGAAGACCTCCGTCACCTTGGCCGTGAGCGGGGAATCGACGATCACCGGCAGAGCGGGAATTTCCTTCTGATCCCAGAGCAGGTGCAAATCGAAGAGGATTTCCTGCGCGCGCTCGAGCGAGAAGGCGGGGATGAATACTTTGCCCCCGCGCTGGGCGGTGCGCGTAATCACGTCGCGGAGATGATGCCGGGCAGTGTCGATATCCTCGTGCGCACGATTGCCGTAGGTACTCTCGCAGATGAGCGTCTCCACCGGCGGCATGGGGGCCGGATCACGAACAATGGGGAGCATATTCCTGCCCAGATCGCCGCTGTATCCCACATGGCGGGTCCTCCCCTGCTCCGTGATCTCCAGAACGACCATCACCGCCCCCACGATGTGTCCCGCCTCGATGAACTGCGCCCGAATGCCGTCGCAGACGGGAAACCACTCATTCAGGTTCTCGCCGCGGAAGAGCGCCAGACAGGCCTTGGCATCCGCCTGCGTGTAGAGCGGTCCTTCGGTGGGCAGACGTTTGGCCACGTGCTTGCGGAAGTACTCTTCGTCTTTCTCCTGGATATAGCCGCCATCCTGCAGCATCACCTCGGCCAGATCTCTGGTGGCGTACGTGCAGAAGACCGGCCCCACGTATCCGCGCTTGAAGAGCACCGGAATGCGCCCCACGTGATCCATGTGCGCATGCGTGACGATCACGGCGTCGATATCCTCCTTGGGGTCGAACGTGAAGACGGCATTCTTCTGCGCCGATTCCGCGCGCCTGCCCTGAAAAAGGCCGCAATCGAGCAGAATGCGCCGCACTCCTTTGGGGGTTTCCACTTGAATCTCGTGACAGCTGCCCGTCACTTCTCTGGCCGCTCCGTGGGGAATAAATTTCATAGCACGTATTGCGTATCTGGTATTTCGTACACGCAATACGAAATACGTCATACGGTATACGGCTCTTATTATAGACCGACGGAGGCCAAAAGTCCCGTCCGTTCACCCATCGTCAGCGGACGCATCTGTCCCGCTTTCAAGTGCGGATCACGGATGGTCATGATGCGCACGCGCTTCAGAGTCACGACGGGATTCCCCACCTTCTCGCACATCCGCCTGATCTGGCGGTTTCTGCCTTCGGTGAGCGCGATCAGAAAAGTCTTTGCACCGGTCTTGCGGACGGTGGTCGGCTTCGTCTTCTCGCCCAGAATCATCATGCCACTGCGCATTTTGTCGAGTGCCCCTTCCATGATCGGCTGTTCCACAGTGACCTCGTACTCCTTCTCATGATCGAATTTCGGATGCGTGAGCCGATACGCCAGCACCCCGTCATTGCTGAGGAGCAACAAGCCTTCGCTCTCTTTATCGAGCCGGCCAATGGGAAATACCTTGCCTCGAAGGTTCTGTGGAAGAAGATCGCGGATGGTGGGAGCGCGGAGAGAGGAAATAGAAGAAAGAGAAGAAATAAACGAATGTTTCTCTCCTTTATTGCCTGTATTTCCTTTCAATCCTTTATTTCCTTTGTTTCCGCCAGATCCCGTATTTCCTTCAAACCCTTTCTTGCTTTCAATATTCGTCGTCACCACCCCTCGCGGCTTATTCATGAGGTAATAGAGCATTTCTTTCCGCGCCTCGAGCACTCTGCCGTCCACTTCGATGACATCCGTATCCGGGTCGGCTTTCTGACCCAATGTGGCCACCGTGCCATTCACCTTCACCAGCCCCTGCAGGATGTACTCCTCGGCCTTGCGCCGCGAGGCGATACCCCTAGCAGAGAGAATTTTCTGCAAACGCTCAAGCATATTTTTAGTGTAGCGGCACCCTGAGCGAAGTCGAAGGGCGCCGCGAGGCGATTCCCCGTGCCGAAAGAATTTTCTGCAGGCGTTCTTGCATGACATCAGTGTAGCGCTGTCACCAGACCGTGCGCCCATGTGCTTCACTTTTCTATCCCCTCCTCCGCCTGCGAATCCATGCGAAGCCCAGCGCGGCACCGGCGGAAATAAGCGCAACCGTCTCGGGCCCCGTGGGCGTGATCGGCACCTGTGTCACGCCGTACGGGAGCACCGTGGGAACAACATTTGCCTGTTCACTCTGCCGCGTTGTGCCCAGGGCGAACGTCGGAAAAGGAATCGTCACCGCCGCCAACGGCGATGCACCGGCGCGGGAGGCGATTGAGGAGGATTGGGCAGTGAAAGGTATTGGCTGTGGACCGACGTATGCGTCTGCCTGAAGCGACGGTAATCTTTCCGACGCTGCGAACCGATCTGCAGAAACTCCGGGGGCCACTTCCATTCTATTATTCACGGGCGCAGCTGTTGGCGCGGAGATGGCGGCGTTCCTGTCGAACAAGCAGAATGCCGAGCATCCGTCGTTCGAGAAGAGATTGCCGTCATCGCACTGTTCACCCTGTTCCACGATGCCGTTGCCGCACAGGGAGCCTGCGCCGACAACGGAGTACAGACTTTCGCGCTTGCACGACCGCGAGCAGCCGTCGTCACTGACCGTATTGCCATCGTCACATTCCTCCCCCGGATCACGGGCACCGTTGCCGCATTCATAGACGCGACTCATGCACCGGCAACGGGAGAAATCGCAGACCTGCTGATCGCCCGCGCACGCCGTGTTGATCTCGCACAATTCGCCGGGATCGAGGAGGCCGTTGCCGCACACGGGTTGATTCATGCAGAGACACCGCGGGAAATCGCAGGACCAGCCGAACGGACAGGGAACGCCCACCTCACAATTTTCTCCCGGAGTAATGGAGCCGTTGCCGCAGCGCCCGGAGGGATCGGGGGACGCACACTGGCAGGAGGCGATGTCGCACACTTCTTCAGCCGTTTCGCACCGATCGCCGATCTCGCACTGTTCCGACCCTGCCAGCCTGCCATCGCCGCATCGGTTCACGACGCTGGTGCAGTGACAGTTCGAGAAAGAGCACAGCATGCCATCCGGACAGGGGGCGCCGATGTCGCAATCCTCGCCGGAATCGAGGATGGCATCTCCGCAGGAAACGGCGGCAATCTGCTTCGAGCATTGGCAGGTGCGGAGATCGCAGTTCTGTTCCTCCTCCGCGCAAGGGGCGTTCATTTCGCACTCTTCGCCGTCATTCAGCACGGCGTCGCCGCAGTACTCCTGTGCTTCGCCCTCGCAGCGACAGCTGTTTCGATTGCAGATTTGACCATGCAGACAGTGTGCGGTGCTCTCGCACTGCTCATTGGTTTCGAGCGTACCGTTTCCGCAGACGCTCACCCCGCGGCAGATACAGTTCACGCACGCCTGATCACGCCCGCAGTGGTTGTCCCTTTCGCATTCCTCCAGGTATTCCACGGCCTGGTTTCCACAGACCGGCAGATTGGAGCAAAGACAATTGTTGCAGATCTTGCCCACGGCGCACGACTGTCCGCTCTCACATTGCTCCGTACCCTCCAGCGCCCCGTTGCCACACGTGCCCTGCGTCTCGACGCATTGGCAGAGCATCGAACAGACGGATCCCGACGGACAGTCCCCGTTCTGCTCGCATTGCTCACCGCGCTGCGTGTGCACGATGCCATCCCCGCAGAATCCGGCTGTGATGCAGGAGCAATTGGTGCACGTGTTCCCGTTTGCACAGGGAATACCGGCCTCGCACTGCTCCGAACCTTCCAGCCTGCCATCGCCGCAGATCGACGCAGAGGAGGAACTTGCAGAAGATGCACTGAAGAAAGAGCTAAAAGAGCTGGCGGAGAGGGAGGAAAGGGAAGAGTGAGAGGAGGAAGAGGAGGAGGAAGAGTGAGAGGAGGAAGAGGAGGAGGAAGAGTGAGAGGAGGAGGAGGAGGAGGAGGAGGAGGAGATGAACTGGATGCCCATCGACGATGAGCTCTGTTCTTGAGCGACAGAGGAGGAGAAAGAGCTCAACCCACCGGTTTCCGGAACGCAGTGGCACGTCTGGTCACACGTCTGTCCACTCCCGCAGCACACGCCGATCTCGCACGTCTCATCGCCATCCAGAACTCCATTCGGACAGAGCGCGGAACCTACGACACTCGTGACCGAAGAACTCGAAACGGCCGCCCCGCCGGAAGAGACGCTGGCCTCGGAAGAGGCCGAAGTGGAAATGGCACTGGCAGAGGAGCTACCCAGGGAATCAGCAGATGAACTCGACAGAGAGGAAGACGAAAAGCTGGAAGACGATGAGGAAGAACTGGGCACATTCAACAGTTCTGAATAGGAGCCTCTGCCATTGTCACCCACCGCCACGAACTTGCCGTCACAATAGGCAAGAGAATTCGCGCCCCAACTTCCCAATTTCACATCATTGATCGCTGTCCATGTGACGCCATCCGTTGAATAGGCGCCTTTGCTGTGGCTCCCGACTGCCACGAACCTGTCAGCACCGTAGACGATGGAGCGCAGCCCTGCCGCCTTTATATGGTCGATCGCTGTCCATGTGACGCCGTCTTGGGAATACGCCCCCTTGCCGCCACTAACGGCCACGAACCTACCGTTGCCATAGGCAACGGAGCGGATGGGCGCATCTCCCATTTTCATATCGCTGATGGCTGTCCATGTAGAACCATCTGTCGAAAAAGAACCTTTGCCATTGTCACCCACCGCCACGAACTTGCCATTGCCATAGATCATGGAATTGATATTGACGTTTCCCATTTGCATATCGCTAATCGCTGTCCATACAGAACCACCGATCGAATAGGAACCTTTGCCATTACTGCCCGCCGCAACAAATTTATCTGCGCCATAGGCAAGAGTGAAAATTTTGGAGCCACCCATCTTCATGTCATAGATGCGTTGCCAACCCATGCCGTTGCTTAACGACAAGTAACCCTTGCCGAGGTAATCTCCTGCAATGAACATCCCTGCACCATAGGTGACAGCATGGATATAGCCGCCCACAAACCCAAAACTTCTGTCGTCTATCGTCTGCCAACGGAACATATAATCTGAATAGGAACCTTTTCCTTTGTTATACGCACTGCTGTCACCCACCGCTACAAACGTGCCCTCAGCGCAGGCGATGGAATAGATAGTATCTTCCCCAAACTTCATATCGCCGATCGCGGTCCAGCTCATTGTGTCTGGGGTAACAGAACTGGCAACAGACGAGGAAGAGGAAGAGGATGAAGACACCCCCTGCCAACTCCACTGC
>CAZVLZ010000044.1:0-9331 GCA_964628345.1 uncultured Candidatus Peribacteria bacterium
TTGAGGATGTTCGCGGCATCCAGTGAGCCTTCCGCGCTGCCCGCACCGACGACGGTGTGGAGTTCGTCAATGAAGAGGATCACCTCCTTTTCGCTCTCCAGCGCTTCTTTGATGATGTCGTCGAAGCGCTGTTCGAACTCGCCGCGGTACTTGGTGCCCGCGATGATCGAGCCCATGTTGAGCTGCAGCACTTTCTTGTTACGGAGGCTCACCGGCACTTTGCCGGCGGCGATGCGCTGGGCGAATCCTTCCACGATGGCGGTCTTGCCCACGCCCGGTTCCCCGATGATGACCGGATTGTTCTTCGTCTTGCGGTTCAGAATGTGGATGAGGCGCTCGATCTCGAGGTCGCGTCCGATGATGGGGTCCATTTTGCCCTGCGCGGCTTTCGCAACGAGGTCATCGGTGAAGTAGTCCAGCACGGGGGTCTTGCTCTTACTCTCGCCGTTGCGTCTGCGCTTGATACCTTCCGGCTCCATCATCATATTGGCGCCCTGCATGCCGACAATGGCGCCCTGCAGGCCCTGGAAGAATGCTTCGAGGGATTGTTCCATGTTGCGGTTCTGCTGCTTGAACTGGCTGATCTGGCCGAACATCTCCTCCACACGCGCCTTGAGGTCGTCGGGATCGACCTGCATCTCGGCGAGGAGCACGGTGGCGGCATTCTTGCCCGTCGAAACGAGCGAGTGGAGCAGATGCTCCGTGCCCACGTTGGCGTGACGGAACTTGTGCGCGGTGATCACGCTCTGTTCGATGACGTTATGCAGAAAGACCGAGAGACCATGCCGCACCTGCGAGCCTTCGATGTTCTGCGTCTTGCTGGCTTTGAGGAGGATGCGCACGTTCTCGAGTGTCACGCCCGCCCCTGTGAAGATCGAGAAGCCAAGCGACTTCGGGATCGACAGCAGCCCCAGCAGCAGGTGCTCCGTCCCGATGTAGAGACTCTTCATGTTCTTCGCCTCCTGCTCGGCGATCTGCAGTGCGAGTTTCGCATTGGGAGTGAATCGGTCGAAGGGATGCATACGGGGGATTGGGGATTAGGACTTAGGACTTAGGACTTAGGACTTAGGACTTAGGACTTAGGAAGTCTAGTTTAGCACTCCTCCATTTTGAGTGCCAATCCACTCTGAAGTTCTGCTTATTCTACCAAATATTTTCTCATCGATCAGTAGTGCGAAGGTCAGGAGCATGGTCTTTTGGTGAGATGTTAAGAAAAATATCCATACTCAAATTTATGGCATAAACGTGCGAAGGAAAGCCTTGTCTGCCTTCCCTGCACAATCATCCCCTCCGTTCCTGCGAAGAACGCAAATCCTCCAGGAATATGGCAATAACCGTCGTCGTGGGGATGGCGAGCAGCACTCCGAGGACCGGGTGGATGGTTTCGGAGAAACTGATGCCGGCGAGCAAAGCGAAGAGGATCGCGATGGGGGAGAGACCGACGGCGCGTTTCATGATCAGAGGCACGAGCAGGTTATTTTCGCACCACTGGATGACGTAGTAGACGGCCACGAGGACCACTCCCCACATAAATCCTCCCTGCGTGACGCCGATGAGTACCGACGGCACAGCCGCGATGAATGGTCCGACGGCGGGGACGAATTCGCAGAATCCCGCGAGAACGGCCAGCGTGAGCGCGTATGGCATGCGCAGGATGACGAGGGCGACCAGGGTCAGCGAGAAGATGCTGAACATGAGCAGCAGTTCGCCGCGCGCCCACTGGCTGAGCTTCATGTGCACCGCCTCGAGCTTCAGGTTGAGGTAGTTGCGGTGGCGGGGCGGAAGGAAGCCACGAATCCAGCGCAGAATCTTCTCCTTCTCCATCTGCATGAAGAACGCGAGTACCAGTACGATGATGAACTTCGTGATGAAGTTGGCCACGGAGCCCGAGATGGTCTTCACCACTTCCCACGATCCGCCTGCGAAAGCGGACAGATTGGATCCGGCGCGTTCGATGGCACCCGTAAAATCATGAATGGAGAGCTGCTGCAGAGAGGACTCGAGCAGCGACGTGAGCCGTAGATTCGCTTCGTCAGAAATCAGCGGCAGATGAATCTCGGGGTCGGACAGGAACACGTTCACTTCCGTGGAGAGGAAGAGCGCCAGCTGCTGGAGCTGGATGGCGATGATCGGAATGAAGGAGATGACGAGGAAGATCAAGGCGAGGATCGCCACGAAATAGTGCAGGAGGACTGCAACGCCGCGGGGAACGTGCAAGCGATGCAGGGCCTGCACGCTGGGATCGATGACGACGGCGATGAATGCGGCAATGAGCAGGAGGATCAGTTTGTCGCGCAATTGCAGAACCAGCCACACGCCGAACAATACGGCCAGCAGGGCCAGCAGGGCGCGCACGACGCTCACCGTGGAGAGGTGCATCGTCACTTCCTGACATCGGTGGCCGGCGGGCGGTTTGGGCAGGTGCCCTTTGTGCTCTCTCGGTGTCTGCGCAATGCCTTTCCGGGCGCGCTCGAAGAGTCGTTGTGCTTTCCTGCCGATGATGCGGAAGGACGAGAAGGCGTCTTGGGGGGAGGAGGGTGCCACGGGAGAGGGGTGAGGGATGAGGACTTAGGACAGAGGACAGAGGACGTAGGGATTCGGATTGCGGATCATATTCCGGCGATGGTGGATATGATGAAGTCGATGATGAAGAAGGTGAGTGCAGAGGTGATGAAGCCGATGAGTGCCCAGCGTAGCATCTCAAAACCCGTGCTCTTCTCCCCGCCGGTAACCACGGCGAGCAGGATCCGGTACCCCGAAAGGAGAATGAGGATCAGACACACGCCTCCGGCGAATCCGAACACCACTTTGATGACGTGCGCGATGAAGAGGGGAACGCACCGTGCGGCGAGGTTGCCCGAGGCGAAATCGCATCCGGCCACGCCTCCTTCCGGGATCAGGCTCAACGTCTGCGCGGCAGCGACGGGAATCCACATAACTGCCCCATTCTGCTGCAAGGGGAGCCTGCCGTGCGATAGACTCGCCGCAACTTAGTCTCGTCAGGTTCCTCAATCTGTGGTCTTCTATCTTCCATCATGCCAAATCCATCCCACTTCCGGTGGCAGAACGCCCAGCGCCCCATCGTTGCGCTGGCGCCCATGGCCGGCGTGACCGATGCCTCGTACCGGCAGCTCATCAAGCAGCTGGCTTCCGAAATGATCGTTTACTCGGAATTCCTCTCAACGGATGCGCTGGCATTCAGCGGCAAGAAAACCATGGCCATGATGCACTTCGATCCCGTGCTGGAGCGGCCATTCATCGTGCAGGTCTTCGGCAAAAAACCGGAGCACTTCCTTGAGGCGGCGAAGATCGTGGAACAGATGGGTGCGGATGGCATCGACATCAACATGGGGTGCCCCGCCGCCAAGGTGGTGTCTTCCTGTCACGGCTCCGCGCTCATCAAGACGCCCGCTCTCGCAGCGGAACTTGTACACGCGACCGTGCGGGCGGTGTCCATCCCTGTGAGCGTGAAGACGCGTCTCGGGTGGAACACGGCGGAGACCTTGATTCCGTTTTGCACGCGCCTGGTCGAAGCCGGTGCGCAGGCACTGGCGGTCCATGGGCGCAGATTCACCGACAAATTTACGGGGAACGCTGACTTCGCTCCCATCTACGCCCTCAAAGAAGCGCTGCCCCACGTGACCATCATCGGCAACGGCGATATCTGTTGCGCACAGGATGCCCTCGACCGGATCGGCAACCTGGATGGCGTGATGGTGGGCCGCGGAACGATTGGCAATCCCTGGCTCTGCCGGGATATCTGCGATGCGTTTGCGGGAAAGGGGATTCACTCCACGCGCGATGCGCTCTCTTTTTCACAAAAAATTCCGTTCATCCTGGCGCACTGCGCACTCGCAGTGAAGACGAAAGGGGAGCGCAAGGGCATGCTCGAAATGCGCACGCACCTCGCGCACTATGTGAAAGGGATGGAAGGCGCGAAGGAACTGCGCGCGCGTCTGGTGCGCGTGGAAACGCTGCAGGACGCAGAACGGATTCTCGCAGCTGCCCGATCAGAGTGACAGCTTGATCCCGGGTCCCATCGTCGGTGCCATGGTCACCGAAGCGATGTACTCGCCCTTGATGCCGGAGGGCTGCGCCTCCTTCACGGCGTGGAGCAGGGCCTCGAGGTTCTCTTTGAGCTTCGCGGGTCCGAACGAGAGCTTGCCGAAGGTGGCGTGGATGATGCCCTGTTTGTCCATCTTGCACTCGATGCGGCCCTTCTTCAGCTCCGCGATGGTCTTGGCCACGTTCGTCGTGACGGTGCCGGATTTGGGGTTCGGCATGAGTCCTTTCTGACCGAGGGTCTTGGCCACTTTGCCGAGTTCCTTCATGACTTCGGGGGCTGCAACGGCGATATCGAAGTCGATCACGCCCTTCTCGATCTGTGCGATCAGATCCTCTTTGCCCGCCAGATCCGCGCCTGCCTTCTTGGCTTCCGCGATGCGGTCATCCGGTACGAAGGCGGCCACGCGCACTGTGCGTCCTGTTCCGTGGGGGAGAGCGACGGTCGTGCGCACCAGCTGGTCGGCCTGCGTGGTGTCGGCGAGGATGCGGATGTGCACCTCGGCGGTCGCGTCGAACTTTGTCATGGAAAGTTTCGGAAGCAGTTCGATCGCCTCGGCGATCTCGTAGCGGTTCTTCGTGACGAGCGCTTTGCGTTCGGCATACTTCTTGCCGTGTTTGCGGGCAATGGGACTGCGTTTACTGGTCATGGTATGAAGGGGGAAGAGGTGCAGGCGCCCCGTATCCGAACGAAGTGAGTGGTTCGGGGCTCCCTCTAAATGTGTGCACAGTGTGCCGACGGCGGATCGCCGTCGCAACTGAATTCTCCATTAAATCCTCTCTGTTTTTAGGCGCGCTTTCCAAACAGCCGGAGCCCGAAAAACCCGTGAGGTTTCTTGGCCTTCTTCACGGCTTTGTGCGGTGCGTGCAGGGGAGATGATTGGAACGAACGATCGCCTACTTCACTCTCTTTGGCACTCCAGAAGAGCAGAACGCCATAGAGGAACAGGACAACCGGCGATACCCACCAGTGTGCGGGGTAGGTGCCGAGCGCGGTCTGAATGAGGAGGGCCAGGCCCGAGAAGAGCGCAATCACGTACCCAATCGTCTTCACGGTGGTCACGAAGAGCGCGTGCACCACTGCGAGTGACGCGTGTTCGATCTTCTGCGTTCCCTGCTCATTCCAGAGGAAGAGCGCTCCTCCCACGAGGAAGACCCAGAGCAGACTCATGTACACGCGGCCGGGGTAGGGAGGGCCGCCGAGGACACTCGTCAGTGTTGGAATGGCGCCGATCGTCATGAGGACGATGCCGACACCCTGCATGATGTGGTGGAATGCCGCGGCGGTCACCTGACCGACTTTCGCTCCCGGCGTCGACGCGCTTGCGAGCAGAATCAGTGCGAGGAGCAGGATCAATAGTGAGGGCACCGTGACGGAGTAGAAGACTCCGATGGGACTTAAGAAGAACGAGAGCGGGGAGGCGGACATAGACGAATAGGGGAGGAATCTGGTAAAGCTTACGGTTCGTTTTTGCGAACCGCACGAGAATTCCGTTGCGAAACAGCGAAATGGATGATCTGACTAGGGATGCTCTCTTGGGCGGCTACAAAAAACCTCTCGTCGCGCAGACGAGAATCTGGCTTGTAGAAGCGCAAACTATTCGATCGTCACTCCCATGCTGCGGGCCGTACCCTCGATCACCCGCATGGCGGCATCGAGATCCTTGGTGTTGAGGTCCGGCATCTTCACTTGTGCAATCTCCTTCACCTGGGCCTTCGTGAGGGAGCCCACTTTGTTCTTGTTCGGTTCGCCGCTGCCCTTCTCGAGCTTCGCCTGCGCGAGAATGAGCGCTGCGGCGGGCGACTGCTTGAGCTCGAAGGAAAAACTGCGGTCGGTGTAGACCTTGATGACGACCGGCACGACCTGGCCCATTCTGTTCTTCGTCTTGTCGTTGAACTTGGTGCAGAACTCCTGAATGTTGATACCGGCCTGTCCGAGGACGGGTCCGAGAGGAGGTGCGGGATTGGCCTGCCCGCCGCGTGCCTGAGCCTTGATGACCTTTGCGACCTGTTTCGCCATAGCCGCGATACTGTAGGTGTTGGGGTGTATGGCGTCAATGAAGAAGGGAACGAAGTGTTGGGGTAGGGCGTAGGGTGTTGGGGGTAGGGTTCCGAAAAAACTCATTATGCAATCCTACGCCCTACGCCCTATTCCTACGCCCTACTTCGTCAGCTCTTCTACCAGCTGATACATCACCTCCTCTTTACCCGGCGCGATGTGGAACTCGTACAACCGCTCACGGATGCGCACGAAGACAAACCGTTCCTCACTTAAGGCAGGATCGAGGAAGGTCAGGAAGTTCCGTGGCGGAGATCCGGGAGGGGATTGCATTTCATCGAGGAGGTCACGCACCTGGGTGGAGAAGAGGGCGGCGAGCGAATCTTTGAGGACCATGAAGACCTGCTTCACATCGGGCGTCTCGATCCAGGCGATCAGACCGGCGCGATCGCCGTTCATGAGCAGCACGCGCGTTTCGACGATGGAAGGATCTTTCACGACGGCGGAGAGCAGACTCTTCTGCGTGGTTTCCTCCGCGGTGAAACTGCGTTGGAGTGCGACCGTGACCGGGTCCAATCCAGACTTTTTCGTCACCGCTCCTTCCGGAGGTAGTGCAGATGTGGGAGTCGGAGGAGGCGTGACGTCCACCGGAGCAGGCGGTTACTGTTCCGGCAGAGGCTGGAACGCTTCGGATGATGCGGAAGAAGATGCGATGGCCTCCGGAACGGTCTCAACGGGTTCCTCCATCTGACTGGGTTGCGACGAGGAAGCCGTCTCTTCTTCGGGGGACACCGGAAGGGGTTCCACGAGCAGCGCATCGGCTGCGCCGATCGAGATGACAGTGAGGAGGAGAATGCCTGTGAGGAGGAGGGAAGAACGCTGCATCGACTGTGAGGTAGTGTAGCGCAAGACTCATTGGCGATTGTAGAGTGATCGATGGGCGATTTGTCAGCGGAATGAGGACCCACGGAGAGGATAAAAATCACTCTGGCATGTGTGCTATCCTCTGAGCGATGGCACTGGCTCATCAGATGAGGCATACCTCCGCCGCCGCGCCGACGAAGACCGACCGCGAGAGCGAGGTCTTTGAACAGACGCTCCGGCCGAAAACCATTGCCGAGTACATCGGGCAAAGTGACATCAAGGGGCACCTGCTCGTGCACATCGAAGCGGCCAGGACGCGTTCGGAACCTCTGGGGCACACGCTCCTTCACGGGCCGCCCGGACTGGGCAAAACCACGCTCGCGCACATTCTTGCGCACGCGATGGGGGCGCAGATTCGCATCACGAGCGGGCCGGCCATCGAGAAGCCGGGGGATCTCGCTTCCATGCTCACGAACCTTTCGCAGGGGGATGTGCTCTTCATTGATGAGATCCACAGGCTGCGTCCGGTCATCGAAGAGGTGCTCTACAGTGCCATGGAGGACTACGCGCTCGATCTCGTGATCGGCAAAGGTCCGTCGGCGCGTTCCATGCGTCTCTCGCTCAAGCCCTTCACGCTCATCGGGGCCACCACCAAGGCCGGATCTATGAGCGCGCCGCTCCGCGATCGCTTCATCCACAACTTCAAGCTCTCCTTCTATACGCCTGCCGAAATGGAGCAGATCGTAATTCGTTCCGCGCGCATTCTCGATGTGTCCCTCGAGGACGGCGCCGCCGATCTGATCGGCAGTTCCAGTCGCGCCACGCCGCGCATCGCCAACAGACTCGTGCGCGCCATCCGGGATTTTTCGCAGGTGAAAGGAGAAAAGACGGTCTCACTGGAACGCGTGCGCCACACGATGGAAGCGCTGGGGATTGATGATCGCGGTTTGGATCGGACCGACCGTGCGATCTTGGAGGCGATCATCGCGAAGTTCGGGGGAGGTCCCGTGGGGCTTTCCACTCTTGCTGCCGCGACTGCGGAAGAGGAAGAGACGCTGGAAGATGTCTACGAGCCGTACCTGCTGCAACAGGGCTATCTGCAGCGCACGCCCAAGGGTCGCATCGCCACGCCCCATGCGTACAGTCTGCTGGGAATGAGTATGCCGGAAGGGGCTCAGAAGAATCTGTTCTGAATTTTTCCTTCTTCTTTCTCTTGTCTGCCCGACAAGAAAGAATCATTGCTTCGTTGCAGATGCGTCAGATCTGTTTTTTGTCGGAGGAGGAGGGAACCTTGTCCGGCTCGCCCTGAGCGAAGCCGAAGGGTTCCCTTCCCCCTCCGACACCTCCCTTACCTTCCTGACAGTAAACCGCCCCGTTCTATAGACGCCTTTCATTGCACAAGCCTGTGCGTGCTCAACGGACGTAGGTGTTTCTGTTTGTTCATGTTGGTTGTTTCTGTTTTTTTTAATCCATCACTTTTTGGATTGCCTGATGGATCTGTGCTTCGAATCTCTTTCGTGAAAATTCTTCCGCGCGGGCGCGGCAGGCGGCTGCATTGAAATCCTGCTTCCTGAATTTCTGCAGAGCCTGCGTGAGTGCGTCCGGTGTCGGTTCGTCGAAGAACGCCCCGGTTTTTCCTTCCACGATGGTTTCGAGCGGTCCTCCCGCACGGTAGGCCAACACCGGTGTGCCGCAGGCCATGGATTCCACTGGTACTAAACCAAAGTCTTCTTCACCCGGGAAGATCGTTGCAGTGGTGCCGGTGTAGAGCGTCTTCAGATCTTCATCCGAGACATAGCCGAGGAATCCTACGGTGGGTCCGGCGATGGATTTGAGTCGCCGCTCGTCGGGTCCTGTTCCCGCGATCTTGAGCGGTAGTTTGAGTTGGTTGCAGGCCTCGATTGCGACGTCGATGCGTTTGTAGGGAACGAGGGTCGAGGCGATGAGGAAGAAGGGCTGCATTCGTATATTGTATTTCGTATCTGGTATTTCGTATGTATCCATACGTGATACCTCATACGTCATACGAGATACCTCATTTTGAAACCAGAAGTCATCGATGGGCGGATAGATCACAGAGGATTCCCGTCGCCAGTAGAGCTCGATCCGGCGTTGGACTTCTTTCGAGGCGGCGATGAGGGCGTCGGGCCGGTCGGCGGCTTCGCTATCCCAGATGCGCAGTCGGTGAAACGTGTATTCGAGATATTTCCTGCGGAGCGATCCGCAGAATCCTTTGCCTGCGCGGTCCAGCACATCGTGCGTCCGGTCGAAGAGGTAGCGGGCGGGGGAGTGGACGTAGCAGAGGTGTTTCGGTTTGCCGTTCGTGATGATGCCGTGCGCGAACGCCGAGGAGCTGCCGATCACGAGATCGAATGCTGAAAAACCCCAGGCTTCGACGGCGGCAGG
>CAZVLZ010000045.1:0-9258 GCA_964628345.1 uncultured Candidatus Peribacteria bacterium
ACCTGCGCGCGCAGCGCTTCGGCCAATTTCGGCTCCAGCTCCATGCCAAGCTTGAGTTCCGCGAGGAGTTCGTTTCGCTCCATCTCGCGTTTGAGATCCTCCGGACCCTTCACTTTCTCCCGCAGTCGCGCGTACTCCGCCTCCGAAAGATGGAGTTTCTCACGAATCCTCTGACGTTCCTGTGAGGGAATACGATCGAGCCAGGAGTCGGACATGGTATGAAGTATGCCGTATTTCGTATTCCGTATAAACCAGTTCTGGTACACGAAACACGGGATATGCAATACAAGATACGCCCTTAACTACAACCTGAAGTGCCGCCGCAGTCTAAACACACCTCACAACTGCCATTGCGTTTGACGCGTACACCACCACACCCCGAACAGACGGAGCCGGTGAAACCCTGCTGTCGCGCAGTTTCGATGTGCGAGGATGCAGGCGGCGTGAAGTTCGGGGAATCCGTCATCGGGAGTGATGTCTGCGCGACGTGCGCGTATCCGCCGACCTGCCCGCCCGACCCGTACTGTGGATCGGTACGGGCTGGCGCGCCCTCGTCAACGATCGGTAGGGACATGGCGAAGGCATCTTTGCTCTTGCTCCCCTCGCGGTAGGCCTGCTCAACCAACTCATGGTTGTGGAAGCGCATGGCGATGTCCTTGGGCAGGAATTTGAGCGCAAGCCAGCGACCCAGATAATCCATGATGCTCTGCACCATCGGGATCTCTTTATTGGTCGTCATGCCCATCGGTTCAAAACGTGTACGCACGAGCTTCTCGCAGAGCACCTCGAGCGGCACGCCATACTGCAGATTCATCGAGAGACTGAGGGCCAGCGTATCCATGACGCCCGAGAGTGTGGAGCCTTCCTTGGCCATCTTGATGAAAATCTCGCCGGGCTTGCCATCTTCGTACAGGCCGACGTGCAGGTACCCCTCATGCCCCGCCAACGAGAACTTGTGCGTGAGGGAGGGACGCTCATCGGGGAGCTTGCGGCGGCGCGGAACCTCTTTGATGACAATCTTCTCAACGACCTCGCGACGGATCTCTGTCTCCTCCAGCTTCTGTTCTTTCTTCACATGTTTTTTGGCGCTTGCGGCGAGCGGTTGGCTCAGCTTGCAGCCGTCACGGTAGAGGGCATTGGCCTTGAGACCGAGCTTCCAGGAGAGGAAGTACGCGTTCTGGATGTCCTCCACGGTCGCCTCGTTCGGGAGATTGATGGTCTTACTGATCGCCCCCGTGATGAAGGGCTGAATAGCCGCCATCATCCGGATGTGCCCTTCGACGGAAATGAGGCGTTTGCCGTTCTTGCCACAGCGGCTCGCGCAGTCAAAGACCGGCAGGTGCTCGGATTTCAGGTGTGGAGCCCCCTCCACGGTCATCTGCCCGCACACGACGACATTCGCCGCCTCAATCTGCTCTTCGGTGAATCCGAGGGCCGTGAGGAGATCAAAGGAAGGATCGGCCGTGCGCTCGTGCGGAAAGCCGAGACGCGTGAGGACATCCTGACCCAGCGTCCACTTGGTGAAGACCGCACGGAAATCGAAGACCTGCGGCAGGCTCTTCTCGATCCTGGCGATATCTTCGTCGGTGAATCCTTTGCGCTTGAGGGAATCGCGGTTGATGAACGGCGCTCCCTGCAGACTCAGCGTCCCCAGCACGTACTGGAGGATATCGTGGATCTGATCAGCGCTGTATCCGAGGAGCATGAGCGCCGGCTCCATCGACTGGTTCACGATCTTCATGTAGCCGCCACCCGCGAGCTTCTTGAATTTCACGAGGGCGAAATCCGGTTCGATGCCCGTGGTGTCGCAGTCCATCAAAAGCCCGATGGTGCCCGTAGGCGCGATCACGGTGACCTGTGCGTTGCGGTAGCCATGCTGTTCACCCAGGGCCAGTGCGCGATCCCAGCACTCCTTGGCCTGCATGAGCAGGGTGGTCGGCGCCAGACGCTGGTCAATGCCCACCGGGAGCACCGAAAGCTCTTCATACTCCCGCACGGGAGCGTCGTAGACGGCTCGCCGGTGATTCCGGATGACACGCAGCATGGCATCGCGGTTCTCGGGGAAGCGTGCGAATGTCCCGAGCTTTTCGGCCATTTCGGCGGATGTCGCATACGACTCGCCCGTCATAATCGCCGTGAGTACCCCCGCCCAGGCACGGGCCTCGGAGGAGTCGTAGGCGATGCCCATACGCATGAGCAGGGCGCCCAGGTTGGCGTGGCCGAGCCCGAGCGTACGATAGAGATAACTCAGTTCTGCAATGTCGCGGCTGGGGAACTGCGCCATCAGGACCGAAATCTCGAGGACGATCGTCCAGAGACGCACCGCGTGCCGGAACTCTTCGGTTTTGAACAGAGCGTGTTCTTCGTCATAGAACTTGAGCACGTTGAGAGAGGCCAGGTTGCAGGCCGTGTTATCCACGAACATGTATTCACTGCAGGGATTAGAGGCATTGATGTGCCCCGCTGCGGGGCACGTGTGCCACTCGTTGATGGTGGTATCGTACTGCACGCCGGGATCGGCGCACGCCCATGCGGCGTACCCAATCTTGTCCCACAATGCGCGCGCCTTGAGTGTTTTGCATGCCCGAGGCTTGCGTCCTTCCTCTTCGGCCTGCCGCTTCTCGGTGCGCCAGACCAAATCCCACTCCTGATCCTTCAAAACGGCTTCGAAGAACGTATGGGGGATGCGGACGGAGTTGTTGGAATTCTGGCCCGAGACGGTCTGGTACGCCTCGTCGTTAAAATCGGTGGAGTAGCCGGCGTCCGCAAGCGCCGCGACTTTCTTCTCCTCCTTCGCTTTCCACTCGATGAATTCAACGATGTCCGGATGGTCGAGGTCGAGGCAGACCATCTTCGCAGCGCGGCGCGTGGTACCGCCGGATTTAATGGCCCCGGCGGCGCGATCGCCGATCTTGAGAAAGCTCATGAGTCCCGAACTCATCCCACCGCCGGAGAGCGGCTCACCGGACGCACGGAGGCGCGAGAAATTCGTGCCCGTGCCCGATCCGTATTTGAAGAGGCGCGCCTCGCGCACCCACAGGTCCATGATGCCGCCCGGATTCACCATGTCATCGTTGACGGAGAGAATGAAGCAGGCGTGCGGTTGGGGATGCGTGTACGAATCGGTGCTCTGCTGCACTTCTCCCGTCTTGGGATCGGCGTAGTAGTGCCCCTGCGCGGGCCCCGTGATGCCATAGGCGTAGTTGAGCCCCGTGTTGAACCACTGGGGGCTGTTGGGGGCGGCCATCTGGTGCACCAGCATGTAGGAGAGTTCATCCTCAAATGCCTGCGCGTCCTGCGCCGTCTCAAAATACCCCTCCTGCTGGCCCCAGTGACGCCAGCATCCCGCAAGACGGCGAATCACCTGCTTCACGCTTCGTTCTGGACCCGTCACCATGTCGCCATTCGCATCGTGGAGCAGATTCCCCTGCGCATCCGTCTGCGGAATCCCCGCGCGGCGAAAGTACTTGCTCACCATGATGTCTGTCGCCATCTGGCTCCAGGCGGCAGGGATCTCGGCACCTTCCATTTCGAAGACCACCGACCCATCGGGATTCTTGATCCGGCTCGTGCGGCGTTCGTAGGAGACCTCTTCCAGTGGATCATTGCCGGGCGTCGTGAAAACGCGCGGAACCGAGAGGCCGCCCCCGCGATGAAACGCTGCAGCCTCGCGGCGTGCGGTGGACGATGCCTTGGAGGACGGGGAAAGCGGTTGCATGGGAGAGCGGCGAAAAGGGATGATGACACATCATCTTGTGTGTCACCTCGTGCAATGACACAAGATATTGATAGTCATGATCACGGTCAAATTTCTTCCCTCCAGGGGTACCCGTCAGACTGACCGCAACGAAAGGGCGTTACTGTTGCACAGAATCGCATGCGAGGGAAGCAGCCTTCACAGTGAGTGCAAATCATTTTCGGCGGCAGTAAAGGAGAAATAGTTTTCGGTGAAGTCAGACCGTATACTGATGGCGTTCCCTTACCCCCTCCTCTATGCGACTTTCACTCGTGTCACTCTCCGTTGCCTCAGGGTGCGCACTCCTTTTGGCCGCCTGTGCAGCACGCACGCCCACTCCCCCGCAGGAACCCGACGTTCCCCCGCCATCCGCTACAACAGAAGGAATGACGTTACCGGTCATCATCGAGAATTATATGTTCTCTCCGCAGCAGCTCAGCTTTCCCAAGGGCGCCACGGTGATGTGGACGAACAACGATCCTGACCCGCACGCAATCGGAACGGACGGTGTATTTCCAGAGAGTCCGACCCTGGAACAGGGACAGTCCTACTCCTTCACCTTCAATGCGATAGGCACGTATCCCTACCACTGCACCTTCCACCCCAGTATGAAGGGCTGGATCGAGGTCACAGAATAGCGGGCGTGCGCTTCGTCGTCTGGTGGATCCCTGCAATCCTCCCCTTCCCTGCATTCCGGAAGACGATCCGCGCATGAGAAGTCCTTCAGGACCCAATCAGCGTCACCTCTTCGTCGATGCAACCGGCCTCCCGAACGTTCTGCCATGTTTTGGCTCCCCCTTCGATGAGCACCGACGCAATGCCGTGAAAATTCTCAGTGGGGATCGTGAGCACGTTCCAGAGACTCGAAAGATCGAAATGGCCTTCAACGAGCGGTAGTTCGACCACTTTTACTCCCCTCTTCTCCAGTTCTTTCCGTTTTGCGGGATCGCTACCGTGGGCGGTGATGATGACGGTGCCGGATGCGAGTGCACCACTGACCACGCGGGACTGCAGAGGAATTCTGCCGTGCGGATCGAGAATCACCCGGAGCGGCGAAGGCAGCGTGAGCCCGAAGCGAGTGGTCAGCGCCGGATCATCCACAATGACTGTCTGCACACCAACGAGAATGGCATCGTGGCGGCCACGGAGCCACTCGTGCGTCCAACGGTCCTGTGCCTTTGACGTGATCTTGAGAGGGCTTCCGTCCGGCTTGGCAATGGCCCCGTTCTTCGTCCGGGCACTGCGAATCGTCACCCACGGACGCCCCTTCGTGCGCAGTGCAATGAAGCCGCGATTGAGCCATTCGCACCGTGCGCGTTCGACGGGACCCGTGACGCGGATTCCTGCCTTGAGCAGACAGGCAATCCCCTTCCCCGAAACCTTCGGATCCGGATCCACCATGCCGAACACCACGTGTTTGACTCCCCTTTCACGGATGATGTCCGTGCAAGCGGGGGTTTTGCCGAGATGGCAACAGGGCTCCAGATTCACATAAAGCACATCTTCTGATCTAATTTTTTGTTCAAAGTTTTCAAGGAGCTTACGCTCTGCATGCGCTTTTCCGAATGCGGGATGAAATGCCTCGGCGAGGATCTTTCCCTCTCGAACAAGCACAGCCCCGACGAGCGGGTTTGTGCCGACCTTGCCACGGGCATGTTCGGCGAGGGTGAGGCAGCGGTGGAGGAAGACTTCGTACATCATGCACAGTATTTCACAAATAGTACCAACCACATTAATTTTGATGAAAGAACTATCGCGATGACTGGCTCTGCCCGCGCCGAGCCTGTGCCTACCACATGTAAAAAACCCCCAATCGCACGCGACTGGGGGCCGAAGCAGTTGCTCTACTTCAGGAATCCTTTCAGATCCTGCACGGCAATGGCCGTGGCACCGGCTTCTTGAAGCGTAAAGAGTGTCTCCGCGATGGCGGACACCGGAACGCAGATTTCGATCGCCACCTGACCGGCGGCGATGGGGGCGGAAACCGTCGGCGCTTCGGAGGCCTGCAAGCGCACGTTTGCCAAGGCTTCCTTACGGATATTCGCCTTGATCATCACGCGCTCGTCGGCCGACAGAGCGGCCTGCAGACCCACGGAGAGCACCCGGAGGGCGCGCTCCTTGCGGGGGGTCAGCGCGGGTTTCGCAATGAGCACCGGAACGGAAACCAGCAGGTTCTCGCATCCTTTCACAATCGCAAGACCGGCCCGTTTCAGACTGCCGCCCGTTTCGGTCACGACCAGCACGTGGGAACACAATCCGTCGGCGATGGCCTGCTCCTCCGTTCCCTCGATGGGCACGGCCGTGAACGTGCAGGGCAACGACATCGTGCCGAGCAATTCCTGCACGAGAGCGGGATACTCGCAACCGACGGTCATGGAACCGTCCGGCGGCAGAACCCCATCCCGCGATGCGAGGACCCATCGCGTCGGACTGTTACTCCGGCGCGAGAAGCAGAGCTCGGTGATCATGCGCATCCCCCGCATCCCGCTGGCCAGCACGAGATCCTTTCCCGTGAGTCCGGCATCGAACGAGCCGGAAACCTGACGCGGGACCATGCGGCGGTCGCGCTGGTAGAACTCCACTCCGTTGGACGTTCCGCAGTATCCCCAGGCATCGGGCTCGGCCAGCGCGTATCCCACCTGCTGGAGCAGAGCCCTGGTCCGGGGCGCGAGGGAGCCCGTGGGCAGGACGAACCGCAACGGCTCGTCTTCCGCAGGACGATTGCCTTGGAGAACGGTTTCGGCGCGGGCCAGACTGGCCTTGAGCAGCCGCTCGCAGACCTCCACCTCGCGTGCGGGAAGCACCTCGAGCTTGGGGGCCGGCATAACGTACTGGCACCCCACGCACCGCCGGTAGAAACAACTCCGGGCGCCCGTGTGACAGGCACCCCGACCGGTCTGGTCGACCAAGTAGATCACCGCATCGCCGTCGCAGTCGATGAGCACATCCTGCACGATCTGCACGTCTCCGCTGGTCTCGCCCTTCTTCCACCGTTCCTTCCGTGACGTGGAGTAGAACACGGCTTCGCCGGTCAGGAGCGTCTCCAGAAAACCCGCTTCGTCCGTGTACGCGACCATCAGAATCGCTTTTGTTGCCGCATCCTGGACAACCACAACCACAAGTCCGCCACGCTTTTCGAAATTCGGCATGTAACAGATCATCTCGCACCTCCTTCACTCTGATAGGACAACACATCGCACAACGACAATTTACCTTCATACAGAGCCCGTCCAAGGACGACTCCCGCCACGTTGGCTGCCCGGAGCGCGGCGATATCGTCCACAGTACTCACGCCGCCCGAGGCGAGAATACGCACGCCGGGAAATGCCGACACCAAGGACATGTACAGCGGGACGTTCGGTCCATCCAGCATTCCATCCCGGGCAATATCCGTGCACAAGACCCAAGGGTCGTACGCGCGATACCGCGTGAGCACATCGCGGACAGAAAACGATGAAAGCGACATCCATGCATCGGTTGCCACTCTGGCAGCGCCCGTTTCATCCAGACGGACATCGACAGCCAAAGCAACCGCATCACCGCCCAGAGATTCCAAAATGCGCAGCGTCTCGGCTGCGTCACGGACGGCAATACTGCCCAGAATCACGCGCTCAACGCCTGCATCTTTCAGCTGGCTGGCATCGGCAAGCGTGCGGATGCCGCCTCCCACCTCCACCGTGAGGTGCGTGCTTCGGATGATGGTACGCATGAGCTGCGTCTGACGCCCGTTTCCGCACGCGCCATTCAGATCGACCACATGCAGATACTGTGCGCCACATCGTTCGAATTCCTGCGCCGTCCCGACGGGGTCAGCGCTGAACACCGAAACCGAAGACAGTTCGCCCTTGCGGAGCCGCACCACTCTGCCCTCCAATAGATCCATCGCCGGATACACTCTCATTTCAGAAGCCTTTCGTGTGAAAGAACAACCGCTTGTCAGTCTCTGAACGCAGAGCGTTCAGAGCGTTTTGCGTTTGCCAACACGGCAAACAACCTCCGCGCGTACACGGGGAGGAGATGAAGTCGACCAAACAAAGTTATGCCTTCGACACCATCCTCTCCCCGCGCACGGAGGAATGATGGTGCCCATGATCGTTCAAAACGGACTGGTAGCCACCTGCGCCGTCCGTCAGAAACCGCGCGACGCGCGTGACGGTGGCCGTGCTGGAGGGCGCCCGCCTGGCTGCCTCGCGGTAACTGACGCCAGCCAGAAGAAGCCGCGCCACCTCCAGCCGCTCGCTCAGGGCCTTCAATTCGGCAAGCGTGGCGACGTCGCGCAGAAAATCCGCCACTTCCTTCTCCGTTCTGCAGGCAAGAAATGCCTTACAGAGCCGCCGGAAGAGCGGATCAGATCGCCAGGTGCCTTCGGTGAAGCGGCGTTTACTCATGACGAACCAGAGTCTAGAGGAAGGAATTTGTTGTGTCAACGTATTAAAACGCTAATATTTCCCGGGCATCAGGCACAAAATAACCGTGCATTCCACTTCCTGTGAAGGGAATGCACGGAGCAGCTGAAGGTCTTTCCAGCCATTCAGCTCAGCGATGCCAGAACATAACCGGCGAACACCACTGAACCGCCGATGAGACGCAATCCCCTTCCGAGACCGACCGAAACTAATCCTCCGAGGAGAATCAGGCCGGCAAGCCCCAACAGGACCGCCCCATCGGGATGGTTATCCCGCACGTACGACCACCATGCTTTGTTTATAGCCAAAGCCGGCAATCGTCGCGCAGAATAGAAGGAACAACGTTTCGAAGCGCCACATGGCTTCTCCTCCTTCATTTGAAGGAAAATGCAACGTTGCTCCATCCGTGGAAAGACCAAACACCACGAACGTGTCCGTGTGGTGTAATTGACACTATAATATTTTCTTAATGGAATGTCAATCTCTCATTTCATCCGTTTCCCCTCGTCAATAATCCATCGCGAAGCTGTGGGTGGCTTCGGCGGGACCCACGGCTGCCCGCCCGAACGTACCGTTCGGCCACAGCCCGACAATGTCGTTGGCGGGTACGGGCGGGGAGCGATACCTTTGAAGGGAAAAGAGGGCGCATGAGAGAAAAACCGCCCTGTCGGCCGTAGCCCCGGAGGGCGAAGGCTGAAGGTTTGTCTCTCATGAATTACCGCTTCACCACTCCCTGCCGCTTGGCGATCACCTCGGCAGCGACATTGCCCGGAACCTTGGCGTAGTGGCTGGGTTCCATGGAATAGTTGGCGCGACCCTGCGTCAGAGAGCGCAAATCCGTGGCGTAGCCAAACATTTCGGCGAGTGGTACGTGCACCTGAATCGTCTTGGCCGTGCCACGATCTCCCGTCCCTTGGATCACTCCGCGGCGGGAATTAATATCGCCCATCACGTCACCTAAAAATTCCTCGGGCGTGACGATCTCCACCTTCATGATCGGCTCCAGAATAATCGGATCAGCCTTTCTGGCTGCATTCTGAAAGCCGATGGAAGCGGCGATCTTGAACGCCATTTCGGAGGAGTCCACCTCGTGGTAGGAGCCGTCGATCAGCGTCG
>CAZVLZ010000046.1:0-4432 GCA_964628345.1 uncultured Candidatus Peribacteria bacterium
CAGGTCAATCGTCAGATACAGTAGGAAACTGCATCAACCGGCACGTTTCTTCTTCTTCGGCTTCGCCTCTACCGCATGCCCCCCGAAACGGTTTCTGAGCGCGGAAACGATCTTCCCTGTGAAGCTGGGATGCTCCTCTGAGGCGTAGCGGAAGTTGAGTGCGCTCTCGATCACCTGGGAGGGAATCTTCATCTGCTTCGCCGTCTTCACCGTCCACGCACCCTCCCCCAATTGCTGCACCGATCCGGACACAGGTTTCAGGTCCTGGCCGTAGAGTTGAAATGCCTCCTGAAGCCAACCGATGAGCCGCGACTCGATGACGCTGCCATGGTTGTACACGTCAGCGACGCGGGCCAAATCCAGCTTGTACGGGACTTTCTTCATCAAGGCGAAACCCTCCCCGATGGCCTGCATCATGCCGTACTCGATGCCATTATGGACCATCTTCACGAAATGGCCGGCACCAGCGCCGGGAAAGAACTGATAGCCGTTCGGCAGGGCGAAATCCTTGAACAGCATCTCGACGTCTTCAAAATCTTTCCGCTCGCCGCCGATCATCAAACACGCACCCGAGCGCGCGCCATTCGGTCCGCCCGATGTGCCGCAATCCAGGAATTTGATGCCGAGACGACGGAGTTTCTTCGCGCGGGAAACGGTGTCTTTGAAGTACGAATTCCCGCCGTCGATGACGATGTCCCCACGCTTCAGGAAATGCACAAGGCCACCAGCACCGAAGAGCACGTCATCCACCGGTTGACCTGCCGGCACCATGAGCCAGATAATTTTGCGTCCGGGGAGCTTCTGCACCGCTTCTTCGAGTGTCATCGCCGGTTCCATCCCCTCCTTCGCCAATGCCTTGGCGATCTCCGGTGACCGGTTATATCCCACCACGCGCCAACCCTGCTCCATCATGCGCCGACTCATATTCGCCCCCATCTTGCCCAAACCAATGATGGCCATTTCTTTCACGAGAGCTGCTTCCTTGGGCAGGAGACCGATCGATGCGGATGCCTCGAGCATTTCGGCGCTGTCAGGTTTGTAATGGTGCAGCGGCACGACATTCTGCTTCCAGGCGCGCACGATCGGATCGGCGAATCTCCACTGCGCCCGAACTTCATCGGGACTGAGGAACACCGTCTGGTCGCCGAGAATGCAGGAGAAAATCAATTTGCTGTATTCCTCGACGTACTTCACGTGCGACGTTCTCTTGTGGACGAAGAAATCGAACGTGCGTTCCTCCAGCGTGTGCTCGTAGCCCGACTTCTTGGTCCAGAAGTGGATCGAAATTTTCTCTTCGGGCTCCAGGGAGAACACCACACGGTTCTGAATGCGATGATCCCGCGAACACATGAGACAGGCATGCGGATGTCTGAACGTCACCACGATCTCTTTGCGCACTTCGGGACAGCGCTTGCCGGCCTCGAGGAAGATGGGAACGCCTCGCCAGGCGGGATGCAGCAACTCGGTCTTCAGTTTGAAATACGTCTCCGCGGTGGAATCGCTGCGGACACCCTTGATCGCCCGATAGCCGTCATGCTGAGCGCGATACGTGTTCTGCCGTAGGTCTTCGAGCGTCCACGGCTTGAGCGTGTTCATGAGCTCCGCACGTTTCTCGTGCAATTCTTCTATGCTCATACTGATCGGAGCATCCATCGTGATCGCGGCCAGCATTTCGAGAACATGGTTTTCCCCCACGTCTTTCAGCGCTCCGACACTCTCGTAAAAACTGCCGCGCGTTTCGACACCGATGCTCTCGAGCAGCCGGATTTCGATTTTCTCAATGTCCCGGTTGCTCCACGACGACTCGAGCAGCGTATTGGAAAAACGAAAATGGGAAATTCCCTGAATCAACTCTTTCGCAAGATAATGATCAATGCGGTAAATCTGTTCCTGCTGAAAGTAGCGCGAGAGCAGCTTCTCCAGTTTCTCCGCCGTCTCAAAATCATGACCGAACGGCTTCTCGATCAGCATGCGCGTCCAGCCGTATGCACCGCCGCAGGGTTTGTTGAGACCGGTTGCGGCCAAACCCTCGAAAATGGGCGCGAATTTTTCGGGCGGAACCGCCAGGTAGTACACCTTGTTCGTGCACACGCCCCACTCGGTATCGATCGCCTGCAGTTTGGCCCGGAGTCCGCGATAGGCTGCGACTTGTTCAAAATCGCCGGAATGGTACGAGAAGAGCCTGAGAAAATCCTGCGGATCTCTGTCCGTGGGATGCTGCCCCCTGTGCTCCGCAACGACGGATGCAACATGCTCCCGGAAGGCGGCATCCGTGAGGTCCCGCCGCGCGAACCCCACCACCCTGAATTTGTTGGGGATCTTGTCCTCCGCGGACAAATGCAGAAGGGACGGGATAATCTTCTTCGCCATCAGGTCGCCGGTCGCCCCAAGGACCACGATGATGGTGGGGATATTGTTGCGCGAATTTTCCTTCATAGGCGGCCAGTATACGATCGCCGCGGAAATGTTTCATTGACGGGCTTGGGATTGTGACTATTGGCAAATGATCGACCTCTACTGCCACGCGGAACACTGCGGCGTATTTCCGTTGACACTAGCCAAACACGGCCTACACTCTGCTCGTGATTTTACGGCAATCCGCCCTCGGCACCTGTGGTGAGCGAAGCCGAACCATGATGCACATGATGATGCACGCGCTGCGAGGGCGTGAGTTGGCGTAAATGTTTTCTCCCCAACTTGCGATTAAGCCCTCGCACACGTGAGGGTTTTTTCTTTCTATTTTTTCCCCCTTTCATTCCATGGTTAACCTCCTCATCCATCGCGCGCCGGACGGCACGCCCGTCTTCGTGAATCAGGTCGACGGCCGGCCCTCGGATGCCGAATTGCTTCAACAGGCCGATGCCTCGCGCAATGCCGTTGTCGTCGTGAATCACACGACCGACGAAGTCCGCCGCAAATGTGACGGCCTCTTGCTGCCGCGTTCTGCATCGACAGCTCAAAACACGCAGGAATAAATTCCTTCGCCCAGCGTTCCGTAGCGGAGGTTCGCGAACCTCCGCTACGGGCGTAACGGCTTCCTACCTTCTCCACCATCAAAGACTTCTCAGAAACCCGAAATGCTGATAAGCTCTCCCAACGAACATCATGTCTGAACCCCGCTTCCGCACACCGATCCCCCTTCGCTCCCCGCTCCCGCGTGGAGCTACGGAGGGATCTCGCTGGTAACTCCACCTCCCCTTACGATTCATGTCAGAACCCTTGTTCCGAACTCCGAAAGGCACGCACGACGTCCTCCCCGAGGAACAGCGCTACATGACCTACATCAAGAAAGCCGTGCGGCACCGCGCCCGCCAGGCGGGCTACAAGCGCATGGACCCGCCGATCTTCGAGGACCGCCGCATCTTTGAACGCGGCATCGGCGAGCACACGGATATCGTGGAGAAGGAGCTCTTTTCCGTTCTGGGCAAACGCAGTGAAGAACAAGCAGACAAATCGGAATTCGCCCTCCGTCCGGAATTCACCGCCGGCATGTGCCGCTCCTACATCGAACACGGCATGCAGCAGCTGCCCCAGCCGGTGGAGCTGTTCGCCATCGGGCCGTGCTTCCGTCACGACCGGCCGCAGAAAGGCCGCTACCGCCAATTTCACCAGTTTGACCTGGAGGTGATCGGCCTCAAGGATCCCAGTTTGGACGCGCAGCTGATTCATGTGGTCACAAAGATCTTCTCGGATCTGCGAATCCTCGATCGCCTGACGCTGCAGATCAACAACATCGGCACGGCCGAAAATCGCACCGCCTACGTGCAGGCACTCAAAGATTACTTCATTGGCAAGGAACGCAACCTCCCGGAACTCGACCGCGAACGGCTGACCACCAATCCCCTGCGGCTCCTCGACTCTAAAGAGGAAGATACGCAGGTTCTGCTGAAAGGCGCTCCCACTCTCGAACAATTCCTGAGCGAGGAGAGCAAGCAGTACCACACCACTCTCCTCGAGTACTTGGATGCGCTCGGCATTGCCTATGTGCCGAACTCCGGCCTCGTGCGCGGCCTCGACTACTACACCCAGACCGTCTTCGAGTTCTGGGACCAGACCACCGGCGCGCAGAATGCAGTGGGAGGAGGCGGCCGCTACGACGGCCTGATCGAGCTTCTGGGCGGCAAGCCCACCCCCGGTGTCGGATTCGCCGGCGGCATGGAGCGCATCATGTGGCACATGAAAGAGGCGGGCGTGCAGGCTCCGCACAAGGATCAGGTGGATGTCTTCGTCGCACAGCTGGGGCCCGAAGCCAAGAAGAATTGTCTGCTCCTGATCTCGGACTTGCGTGAGAAAGGAGTGCACACCGTTGGCGCGCTGGGCGAAGCCAGCCTGAAGAGCCAGATGCGCCTGGCGGACAAGTTCGAGGCGCGGTTCGCTTTGCTCCTCGGCAAGATGGAAGTGAAGCGCAATACCATCATCCTGCGCGACATGC
>CAZVLZ010000046.1:4442-9048 GCA_964628345.1 uncultured Candidatus Peribacteria bacterium
GCAGAAAGGTCAGCAGCAGGAAGTGTCCTTCGAAGGGATCATCGACCGTGTGACAGAGATGCTCGGCGAAAAGAACCTGGATACGTATACGCTGCGGGATCAGTTTGCGGGAGCGACGGACGACTGAGACTTCTTAATTCGTTTTCACGAACAAAGGTGGTCTTCAATGCACATTTGAATTGGCTTTCGCATTTCTGCCTCCTGAGTTTGATGGAAAAATTCAAATTGATCCTCAAATGATACATTTCTCTTTATTTTCTTCATTGCCCTCATGCATTTTTCAAAAGCATGTAAATCAAAGTACATTTGAGATTTTTTTGCTCTTGCAGGTAAAAAACCCATCTTTTTATAAAAATTTGCTCTATCCCTTCTGAACAAATCTAAAATTAGCAATCGACAAGCGGTTTTTGACGCAAGACAAATATCAATAGCTGTGCGAACCGCCCATTGACCTATATGCCTACCTCTAAAGCCTTTACATACATATAGTTTTCCGAGAAGAACTGCGGGAGGCGGCCATGCCAATTCCAAATGTGCTTGAACTAACTGAGTCTCAGTTTTCTCCAGTATCAGATGAGCATTAGCTAGAGACAAGTACCCACACCAATGGTCGCCATCCAGAATGTCATATGTTTTTGTGAGACGCTGTCTTTCATCACTTTTTGCCTGAATACAATAATAATAAATAAATTCGCGTTCCTCTTCTGGAACCTGCTCATGTGACAATTCTGATAACCCTCTAGGTGCGCCTACGCTGAACGCCTTTACTATTAGCATTCTTAAGTTTTATAAAATTACGTGCCATGTTTTCCAAACACTTATCATTTAAAGCATTAGATCGCATCAATAGTCGGAGAACAACTTTACTATCTGTTCTACCAAGAACTGGATTAAAGGGGCGCTTCTTCGTTTTCATAATATGACCATTGTATTTTTTACACATGATATTTGCACTTTACGGTTCATGATATTGGTATCAACAAATTTTGCTTTCAAAGCTTATCTTTGAACTGTCTAGGAGAAAACTAAAAATTTGATTACGATTCCTCGATAAAATCAAATATCCAGATTCTTCACCGTCTTCGCCCGTGTCTGGATGAACTTGCGGCGCGGCGCGACCTCGGAACCCATGAGCGTCGTGAAGGTGGCGTCGGCCAGCTCGGCATCCTCCATGGTCACGCGCATCATGCTGCGGCTCTCGGGATTCATGGTGGTCTCCCACAGCTGCTCGGGGTTCATTTCTCCCAAGCCCTTGTACCGTTGAATGTTCGCGCGCGCAGCCTTCTTCGGTTCTTCTTTTTTGGTTGCGCCCTTGGTGAGCGCCTTCATCTCTGCGGACTCTTCGGTTACCTCGGTCTCTTCTCCCTGCAAGTCCTTTTCCCCCACTCCCCACGCTTTGAGCGTCTTTGCTTTTTCATCATCGCTGTAGGCGTATGCAACGTCTTTGCCGCGGGCAATCTTGTAGAGCGGCGGCTGGGCGATGTAGATGCAGCCGGCCTCGATGAGTTCCGGGAAGTAGCGGAAGAAGAGTGTCAGAAGAAGGGTGCGGATGTGCGCGCCGTCCACGTCGGCATCGGTCATGATGACCACGCGGTGATAGCGCAGCTTGCTCAAATCCTTCACTTCGCCGATCCCGACACCCATGGCGATGATCAGCGCCTTGATTTCGTTGTTGGCCAGCATCTTGTCGAGGCGTGCCTGCTCGACATTCAGGATCTTGCCGCGGAGCGGCAGGATGGCCTGGAACTCGCGGTTGCGGCCCTGTTTGGCAGAGCCACCGGCGGAATCTCCCTCGACGATGAAGAGCTCGCACTCGCTCGGATCCCGGCTGCTGCAGTCTGCCAATTTGCCCGGCAGCGTCATGCCTTCGAGCGCTCCTTTGCGGATAACAGAATCACGGGCGGCGCGGGCGGCCAGGCGGGCGCGGGCGGCGAGGGTGCATTTGGCGACGATATCTTTGGCCTCGCCGGGGTGCTCCTCGAAATACTCCGCAAGCTTCTCATTCACCACCGTTTCGACGGCGGTCTTCATCTCGGCATTGCCAAGCTTGCTTTTCGTCTGGCCTTCGAACTGCGGTTCTTTGAGACGCACCGATACGATGGCCGTGAGACCCTCACGCACGTCATCGGCGGAGAGATTTTCGTCCTTCTCTTTGAGAAGACTCTGGGCGCGGGCGTACGCGTTGATGGTGCGCGTGATGGCCGCCTTAAACCCCGTGAGGTGATGGCCGCCCTCTGTGGTATGGATGTTGTTGGCGAAAGTCGCCACCATCTCCTGAAAGGACTGCGTGTACTGCAGCGCCACCTCCACGAACCCCTCGGGCGTGTCTTTCTCGAACCAGATCGGCTTGCCGATGACATCGCGCGACTCGTTTAAGTGCGACACGTACGCGGCGATCCCTCCCTCGAAATGGAATCGGTAGAGGCGCGGCTGTTTCTGATCTTCCTCCGGGCGTTTCTCGCGCTCGTCCAGAAGCGCGATCGTAATGCCACGCGTCAGGTACGCCTGCTGGCGCAGCCGGTTCATGATCGTCACGAGCGAGAACTCGAGCGTGTCGAAGATCTGCTTGTCGGGCCAGAAACGGATGAGCGTGCCACTCTTCTTGGTCTCACCCTTCGCTTTCACGTCCGCAAGGGGCTTGCCGCGCTCGTACTCCTGCATCCAGACCTTGCCATCGCGGTAGACCTCGGCCCGCATCTTGACACTCAGGGCGTTCACGACGGAGGAACCTACGCCATGCAGTCCGCCCGAGACTTTGTAGCCGCTGTCATCGCCGCCGAACTTGCCTCCCGCATGGAGGGTCGTGAGCACAATCTCGAGTGCCGACTTCTTCATTTTGGGATGAATGTCGACCGGAATGCCGCGGCCGTTATCATACACACTCACAGACCCATCCTCCTGCATGGTGACGATGATCAGGGAGGCATGACCGGCCATCGCCTCGTCAATCGCGTTGTCCACGATTTCGTAGACGAGGTGATGCAGACCGCGCTGGTCCGTGGAGCCGATGTACATGCCCGGCCGCTTGCGGACGGGTTCCAAGCCTTCCAAAACCTGGATGTTCTCTGCGGTGTACTGCTGTTTTGCACTTGCCATATCTTGGTGGATTCTAGTGAGAAGAGACGACGGTGGCAATGCCTTGGAATCCTTCTTGCGAAGAAGCCTTCCGTTTTTCTCTTATCCGATTTTTCCTGGAATGATCAACCGGCTTCCAGGCCTTGCGCTCCTGTACGGGAAGGGCTTTTTCCTTGCAAACGCTTCGTCTCTCCCCTACCCTCCCTCGCGCGATGGCTATCCACGCCCACAGACACGGCGAAGAATCCAATGACCGCCTGCAACAGCGGTTCAAGGGGCAAGTGCAGCGCACGGGGCTCCTAAAGCTCCTGCGCGAGCGTGGCCGCTTCAGGCGGGCAGCCAACAAGCGCATCCTCCGCATGCGCGCCCTGAAGCGCGAAGGTTATCGGGCAGCCAACCGCAAGAAGAAGTTTTATTCAAATATGTGAGTGGCGGGACAGGGGTTGGTAGGTTCTCTTGTTTTGATTGGGCAATAGGAAATCGGAATGCGGGCCAAGGTTTTTTCCTCGGTCCGATTCCCTATTCCCCAATCCCTCGCTCTACCGACTCTTCGACTTCAGAATCGCGATCGCCTTGGTCATCTGTTCATCGCGCTCCGCAGCGGGGACGACCACATCCGGCGTCACCCCGACCCCATCGATCGTGTGCCCCAGAGGCGACAGCCACTCGGCAATCGTGAGTTTCAGGCTCGACTTGTCGCTGAATTCCAGCACTTCCTGCACCGTGCCCTTGCCGAACGTCTTCTCACCGATGATGGTCGCACGATCGGCATCCTGTAGTGCAGCAGTCACGATCTCGGACGCGGAAGCCGATCCGCCATTCACCAGCAGTACCAGAGGAACGGATGCATCAATCGTGGGCTCCTCCTCCGTACGCTCCGTGCGCTCGCCGTCGCGCGAGCGGATGATGGCGACACCCGAGTTTTTGGGCAGGAAGTTACTCGCCACGACGGTCGCCGCGTGGAGCAGGCCACCCGGATTATTGCGCAAATCGAGGACCACGCCCTTGGGGTCTTGCTCCTGAATGTGCTTCATCTCCGGTCGTAAGTCGGTCTCGGATAATTTGCCGAATTGCATGAGCTTCACGATGGCGATGTCTTCCTGCCACTTGATCTCGATTTCGGGGACTTTGATCGTGTCACGGGTGACCACCACATCGAACTCCGTGCCGTTGCGGCGGATACGCAGTGTGACTTTCGAGCCCTTGGGACCGCGCACATGATCCACCATCTCCTCGGACGGAAGGCCGAGAATGCTCTTTCCGTCTACGGCAATGATCTCATCATTGGGCTTGAGACCCGCTTTCTCCGCGGGAGAATTGAAGAGAGGCGACGTGATGGTCAGCACACCGTCGCGCTCCTCCACCTGCGCGCCGATGCCCGTCACCTCCCCTTGTATGCGTGACTGGAATGCCCGGGACCCGGACGGCCTGTAGAACGTGGAATAGGGATCGCCGAGGCTCTCAACAATGGCTTCGGCAGCTTTGTACGCCGACTCGTCGCCGGCGATCTTGTCGGCGCTCAGGCCATCCT
>CAZVLZ010000047.1:0-7775 GCA_964628345.1 uncultured Candidatus Peribacteria bacterium
TTATTGGGGGTTTTGCTCAAAAAATGTTCGAACTTCGTCCAAAAAACACCGCCATTCGACTCAGCCTCACTGTGTTCGGCTTCGTCCAACGGACTACGCCGGGATTGGCAATGAGTCAGAAAAACAAATAATGGAGAGGCACGGCGTAGCGCAGCGAAGACGGCCCTCCCCCTCCGCTCTGTTGATTTGGGCCGAACGATAAGCAGTCGTCAGGTACCGAGCAGCTGTTCGACGCGCAGGAATTTTTGGCCGTCGAAAGCTCCGTAGATCACCGCCTTTCCATCGGATGAGAGAACAGGATCCCAGACGTACTCAAAGACCGGTCCCCGCTGTTCATCGATGAATACGGAGAGTCCCTGCGTGTCTCTTGAACGGTACACGATGGCGCCATTCGGCGTGAAGAGGGGGTATTCGCCAAAGGCACCCGCCTGCGCGAGGATCTTGCCGTCGACTGTCAGGACGCGGCTGGCGTCGCTCTTCTGTGCGATGAACGCGACATGGTTCCCATCGGCGCTGAAGCCGACGCTTTCGATGAACGTGTACGCGGGAGATGTAGTGCCACGGAAGAGCAATCCGTTCCCTCCGGGCAGGATGGCGACGTATGCCACGGCTCCTTGGGGACCGAAACGGATGGAGGAGTACTCGGGCTTCTCTTGGCCATCGAGAACGATCATCTGCTCACCTGCATAGGACTTCCGTGCTTCAAAGGCCATGTGCTTTCCATCGTCACTGTAGAAGACACGCCCCATGTCGCCGTATTGCTCTACCTGCTCCTGCCCCCCGATCACCAGAAACTTCCGCATGTTCTTGTAGTCGTTGACTGGGGTATCCACTTCGTAGACCAGCTCACCCGATGGCAAGAATGCCTTCGTATGAATCCAGGCATTCGTGTAGTGCTTCCCCTCCGTTGTTCCCAGTACGGCGTACTCCTCATCCCCCTTTTCTGCCCTGTATGCCAACGTACCGTTAGGGCTGAAGAGAAGTTCGGAGACTCTATCGTATTGTTTCCCTTCGACACCATCCACAATGACGCGCTGGTCCCCCTCCACACCGGCAACGTAGGCAAGATGCGTACCATCGGCACTGAAGGTCAGGCTGCCAACCGCGTCGTACAATTTTCCCTGAACTCCGTCGACAATAGCAGCCTCCTTGCCTTGCAGCTGCGCCACGTAGGCGAGGCGATTGCCCCTCTCGCTGTAGACGAGGCGATCCATCCAAAGCCCCGGGTTCTGTCCCTGCAGATAATCGGGAATATCGGCGAGCGCGGTCGTTCGCGGAGCCGGGAGAGTTCCGCTCGAAAGCGGCAAAGAGGAGACTGCCTGCGAGAAACTTTCCTGCGGGAGGCGGCTCAATTTATAGGGATCAGTCATTACTGCATTGAGGGACACCGCGACTTCATTGCGCGTGAGCGTTCGCCCGGGATCAAGCTTTCCGCCGCGATCTTGGAAGAAACCGTAGTTCCAGGCGATCCCCGCATACGGGTTGAACCAGTCGCCGGAGGCGACGTCGGGGTACTGATGCGGCGTCCCAAGAGGAAGGTGGAATGCCCGTGCGAGCATGGCAAGGAATTCCGCCGTGTTCACACCATCGGCGGGACGGAACGTACTCTTGCCCCCGTCGCCCTTGATGATGCCCAGATCCGCGGCGCGAATCACGAACGGCACATACCACTCTCCCTCTCGCACGTCGCTGAACCTGCCCTGATTGAGCGCTCCGTTCGTCTGTTCCCCGATGCCGTTCAGGAGGAACTTCGACGCTTCCGCGCGGTTTACGAAACGCGAGCCTTTGAATTCTCCGTCAGGGAACCCCCCGATCACCCCCTGATTGTACAAGGCATTCGCAGCCTGTCCCTCGGCAGTTTGGAGATCGACATCACGAAATGCGTTAGTGCCGTTCACTTCGTCCTCGAACCCTGCTCGCGGTTCACTGGATGTCTGTCCGTACGGCGCTTTCGTGCATGCACCATTGCTACAACTGTAGAAGCAGATGACTTCACTGCTCATGCCCACACCGTTCTTGCAGGAGAATTCATAAAGATTTTTAGAGTCCTTGCATTCATCCGCATCGTACTGGTCACCACCGTCGGCATAGACCTGGTGAATCTCTCCCTTGGTATATTGATCATTGGGATTGTAGCTGACGCCAGGATCGGTATCGGTATCCGTGCACAAGACCACCCTATCAGCTGTAGTGTTTGAAGAGCGGATGGAGGAAGAGGATCGTGAGAGCTGGGACGATGGGAAGAGCAGCGTTCGCTCCTCCGTCGTGCTGCTGCCAGCATTGTCCATGGTCACTCTATACTTGATCATTGCTGGAAGCAGATCGTTCGTGAACGTATCCTTAATGGAAAAGTTCCGCGTGCTCTGATCGAAATTCAATGTCAGCGGGAACATGTACTGTCCTTGTTCGGGTATCCATTCATGGAGAGTGATCGTGAGGTTGCCCCTCGAAACAGGCTTGCTGCCGTTGACGCGAATATCCGCCCATATCACGAACGTCGCGCAGTCCGCACCTCCATACGTCAGGTCATCGCAGGATGATTGCTCTTCCGCCCACAGACGATTGAGGGAGACAGCGGTATTGCTTTGCGCGCTCGAGCTGCTGCTCGCAGTTGCGATACAGGCACCATTGCTGCAACCACTGCTGCATACAATGTTAGGATTACCGTAGGTAAGCGTACCATCGCTCATCCGATAACAATTGAATTGCCATAAACGTTCCCCCAGACAGTAATCGTACCGTCGATTCTGGCCATCCGCTTCCACGTATCCTCGGACAAGAGGATCGTCTATCGGATCGGAGTCTGTGCACGTTTGCGCCTGGCAGCCAGGCTCGCCGCTGCACCATCCATACTCATTGGGGGCGCAAATGCCATCGCCGCAATCCGACCCGTAGCAATCAGAATCACAGTACTGCGCTTCTTCTCCCGTGCAAACGCCGTCCCCGCAAACGGGGTTGTTTTGGGCGGACACGATTGAATGGGGCCCATTCACAAAGAAGACGGCGCCGACGAGCGGGACAAGGAATGCTCCTTTGGCAAGAAGAAGCGAGGCGAAACGGGCACGCATAAATAATTTGGGAAGAAAAAACTTTTGAAAGGACTGTATCACATGCGAAGTGGAGCTGACACAGGAAGCATATTTGACATCTCAAAAAACCATACAGAAGTTCATCGTAATCTCCCTGCCGGATGACCCTATTGAGTAGCCGGATGCAAAGTAGGATCGGGATGCCGGAGTCTTGATTTTTGGAAGGGAAAGGGTAGCCTGTACAAGATTTGAATATATGTCTTTGTAACTTAAGAATGACTCGTCGAAATAAGGAAACGTGAGCTTCCCCCTCATCAGTATGGAGCCTCCCCTGGCACCATCTCCTCCCCTCGTCCACGTTCCTACCATCGCTCCTGGCGCCCTGCATCTGCCGCCACATGCCCTCACACGGATGTTTGCGAGACCGCAAGGACTCACAATTGAAGGCGTGCGTGCGCGCATGCGCCTCCTGACGCTCAAAGACCAAACACTGATCAACAGTTACCTGGCAAAGTACCCGCCCAGCGTGTGTGAACTCACCTTTGCGAATTTGTTCCACTGGAACTCCACCTACCCGCACTATCTGAACAAAATGTCGCCGCATTGTTTCTGCGAAGTCGACGAGCATCTGTTGATCGGATTCTACGACGCAGAGGATCGCCTGAAACTCTATCAGCCCATCGGGCCGGAACCGGAGAGCATCATCAAAGAATTAAATGCGAGCGCACAACCTCTGGAATGGACATGCGTGGAAGAATCCATCGCCTTCAAAGCGGAAACCTGCGACTGCGTAATCACTTCCGATCGCGACAACAGCGATTACATCTACTCGCTGGACGAGTTACGCTCGCTCAGAGGAAAGAAATTCCACAGGAAACGCACGTACATCAATCGCTGCCTCGAGTTGCGGCCCATCACAATCCCCCTCACGGGTTCCATGGCCGAATCGTGCCTCGCCGTGAACAGAAAGTGGCTTGAGTGCAAAGACAATCCGCATGACACCGATACCACCGCACTGGAAATTGCACTCCAGAATTTCGACGCATTCCAGCTCTTCGGCATTGGAGTGCTCATCAATGGAGCACTGGAATCTTTCGCCATTGGAGAGCCTCTGAACGAAACGATGTTCGTCTCGCATTTCCTGAAGGCGAATTATGACTTTCCAGGACTCTTCCAGTACACCTCTTTCGCATTCACTCAAGCCATCCCCGCTCCGTTCACACATCTCAACAAAGAGCAGGATCTCGGCATAGAAGGTTTGCGCATATCCAAGGAAGGCTGGTGCCCCACCGCCATGGTGCGGAAGTACACGATCCGCAACACCCAGTGGGAATCGGGAATGATATCCCATCCCACTGAACCGGCGAAGCAGGGACCGACCGGTGTGTGATGACGGCAAGAGGACTCTCTCGCTACACTGCAGGAGCTATGCTGCTCCCCGCCATTGTCGCACGACGCGCCTGCCGCGCGTTCAAACCGGATGCCGTCCCCGACTCGCTCGTTGAAGAATTGCTGAAGGCCGCATTTTTCGCGCCGACCGCACGGCACATCCGCGCCGTGGAATTCATCGTGGTGACGGATCAGAAAAAACGCCAGGCGATTGCCGACGCGTTGGTTCCTCAGGATTTCGTGGCCAAGGCGCCACTCATCATCGTTCCCATCGTGGATACGAAGACGGCAAGCAAGCCAAGGGAAGATCTCGCCCTCGCAACGGAAAATATCTGGCTGCAGGCGACACATTTGCAGCTCGGCTGCGTGTGGAAACACGTTCATGACGGCGAAGAGCAGGAGAATCTGCGCGCTATTCTCGGTATTCCGGAGAAGCATCTCGTGATCAATGTCCTGCCCATCGGCTATCCCGCGGAACCTCTCCCCCCGCACACGGACGCGGAGTGCGATCCGAAGAAAATCCACCAGGAGAAGTGGTAGCGAAGACGCATACGTGGAATTGACAAAATATTAAATTTGGTTTAATATGTTTTTGAGATTGGTAAGCCTCACAAAAACTTCCACCATCTTTCCCCCATCCTCTATGGAAGAGACCGTGGAAACATTCGTCGTTCCGCAGGAAGTAATCGAGCAGGCCGATCATCTCGTTCAGGCGGAACTGAAACGCACACCACTCACCTGCACAGATCTGCAGGCTGAGGTGATAAAAGCAGTCGCCGCGCTCCTCGACCAGAAGCCGCGGCACACTCAAAAATGGACACCGGAACGCATCGCACTGCGGTGCATCCAACTGGCGAATTATTCCCATGACAGGGCCAAGAGGGAAAATGTACGGGACGGAAGGGATCCCGTGGAGCAGGCGGCAAGCCATTTCCGCACGCAGGTGTTCGCGAGATTCTTCCCATGATGCGGTACACTCTCCTGCATGAACTTCCCCGTGGAACTTTCTCCGCAGTCTCTCGCCCTCGCCGCAGAGCTGAACATCAGCCCGGAGGACATTGACGAATTCTTCACGCGCGGAAGCGGCCACGGCGGACAGAAGATTAACAAGACCGCCAGCTGTGTGGAGCTGACGCACCGCCCCACGGGCACGATCGTTCGTGTGCAACGCTTCCGTGAGCAACACTTAAACCGCATCGAAGCCTACAAATTGCTGATCGCAAAACTGGAAGAGCAGATCAAAGGCGCGGAATCGGCGCGCCAGCAGGCAATCTTCAAAGTCCGCAAGCAAAAGCAGCGCCGGACGCGCAAGGCCAAGGAGAAGATGCTGGAACAGAAACACCACCGGAGCAGTCTGAAAGAGCAACGACAAAAGGCGCTGCGTCAGTCACTCGAGGAACTGGGCCACTAAGCGACTCTACCTCTGTACCCATTTTTCAACGATCAAAGCCAATCACCCCTGTGAATGAACTGTTGGAAAAGCGATACGACAATCTCCTGTTCACGGGAGAAACCGATTGCCCCCTTGCGCTGTCGATCTGCAAGAATGAGCGCGAGGTGGTAGAAAAAAGCCTCATGCGGCTCCGTAAACTCTTCTTCCTCTTCCCATTGCATCAACGGAAATTGAGCCAGGAGTACCGTTTCGACATAAGCCATTCTTCGTACATGCATACGAAAACCGTTCGCAAGGAGAAAATAAGCAACCAGCGCAACCGCCAGACGTTTATTTCCATTACTGAAATGATGACCATCGATGACGGAACAGAAAAGATATGCGGCCTTTCGCAGCACTCCGCGATAGTTCGAACGTTTCATGAGCTCAAGAATTCCCTCTAGGTGATCTATGCCTGCTCTCTCTTCTTCGTAATATGGTGCAGGCTCACGCACGGCCATGCGTTTACGAATCAGTGGAAACACAATATTCTGACAAACAGACGGTGTGGGATAGTGGATCATTTTCTACTGAGCGCACGGATGACTTTCCCGACGAGACGATCGACATCTTCAAGGCTCACTTTCGCTTCCGGTGACGACATTTCGAGCAGCTCGCGCAATTTCCCGGATCGCAGGAGCACCTTTGCCAGTCGGGGATGCATAACCATCCCAAGATCGTGACCATGACTGCGAATGACCGCATAACCCTCTATGGCATCCAGCACTTTCCGCGGATGCCGCTGCAATTCAGATACGGAGATCACCGGAACAAGTGCTTCCATATACACATGATATATCATGTATAATTTCATGTCAAATAAAATTCATCTACAGAGAAGATCGTGAGACCCTGCCTAAATCCGTTCTCCTGCCTGCAATCTCTTCGCGAGTGTGCGGAGGTAGCTCGCCGCCACCTTGATCGTGCGGTAGCTGCCCGTCGCGGGATCGAAGACGCGCTTCTTCTGGATGTTCGCCTTGTAGGTACGGCGGGTGTGCCGCATGGAGTGGCTGCGGGTATTCCCGAACGCGGTCTGCTTGCCGGTTTTGACGCACCGTCGTGCCATTGCCGGCAAAGAGTACTGAAAGATCGTTGCGTGCGCAAATGCTTTCCTCTCCTTTTCCGCTAAACTAAACGCATGCTGAGCAGTTTCGTCAGTCCGCCGTTCTTGATCTCCATCCTCATCGCGATCTCCGTGCATGAGGCGTCGCACGGCTGGATGGCGGCCCGGCTCGGCGATCCCACCGCGCACAATGCCGGAAGGCTCACCCTAAACCCCCTCGCGCATATCGATCTAATGGGCGCGCTCATGTTCCTCGTGGTGGGATTCGGCTGGGCAAAACCCGTGCCGGTGAACCCCATGTACTTCAGCCACCCCAAGCGGGATACCGCACTGGTCTCCCTCGCGGGACCCCTCAGTAACCTGCTTTTGGGGAGCCTCTCCTTCTTCGGGCTCATGGCGCTCTTGCACGGACAGGTGAGCGGCTCGGCGTACGGACTCCTCATGGTCGGTAAGGACCGGTCGGTGATCGAACAACTGCTCCTGCAGGTTCTCGGCAGTTCCGTCTTCCTCAACTTCGGCCTCATGGCCTTCAACCTGCTGCCCATCGCACCGCTCGATGGATCGAAAATCCTGCACATCTTCATCCCGCTCCGATACGAAGATCAGTACGAAACCTTCATGCAGCGGGGTCCCATGATCCTGCTCGTCCTCATCCTCGCTGGAGTCTTCCTCAACATCCCGATTCTCTCGATGTGGGTCTTCGGCATCGAGAATGCTGTCTTGCAGGCCCTGCTCTTCATCGCATCACCGCTGCTCTGACGCGCATGGGAAGGGATGTGGAGGGGTCGCGTCATGGTGAGCGCTGTCGAACTATGACATCCATGGTCGTGGGTCGGGCGGCAGCGATGCGGGACGCGTCCGT
>CAZVLZ010000047.1:7785-8563 GCA_964628345.1 uncultured Candidatus Peribacteria bacterium
GGGCAGGGGGATGGAGGTTTACGAAAAGAAGAGGATGAGAGGAACGTGCGATTCGTGATGAGAGAATCAAAGATCAGTCCAACATCCATGGTCGTGGGTCGGGCGGCAGTGATGCGGGACGCGTGCGTGGGATGACTGCCTGTGTCCCGCGCCGGAGCACCGCAAACACACTCACGCCGTGGCGGTAGGGCTTTCCCCCGTGCCACGCGCGGAGAAGCCGCTTCGACTCCCCTGCGAAGATCCTGTACAGCAGTGCATTGACTGGAGCGGAAGGCAGTGAGAGATCCGTGTCTCCCGGCCCCAGAGCTTTGCCCCGAAGCCGGCTCACGAAGCGCGAGAGTTTTGCAATAGGATACAGGCGCGCATTGAGCGCGGAACACACGCACTCCTCAACGGGCAGTCCCTCCTAGAGCATGCGGAAACGATGAAGGCTGTAGCGGCGTTCGTGCTCGAACCCGCGGTCGTGCGGTCCCCAGAGATCGGGGTCCCCCGGCGCCGCGAGAAAGAGATACGCACCGGGTTTCATGGCTGCGAGCAACTGCGACACCAGAGCAAAATCATCCTGCACGTGTTCGAGGACGTCGAGAAAGAGCACGGCATCCGCGCGCGCCAGGAGGTCCCTGCAATCCTGCGGAGCGTACCCGTGCCGGAATTCAATGCCGGGAAAACGCTGTCGTGCAAACGTGACGGCATCGAGGGAAGGATCGATCCCCACGCACGTGTACAGGTCACGGAATGCCACCGTATTGCCCCCCGTTCCGCACCCGACGTCGAGAAT
>CAZVLZ010000048.1:0-8146 GCA_964628345.1 uncultured Candidatus Peribacteria bacterium
CGGTTTTACCCACAAGTCGTATGACATCCCTCGTGCCCACATCGGAAGACACCGTGATCTACGAATGCTGTGTCCTGTACCCCGCCAATCTTTCTCAGAAAGAGGAACAGACGCTCCTGAAAGCAATCGAGGAGATTTTTGCGGAGGCGGAAGGTAAGCAGATCGCCAAAGACGCCTGGGGACGGCGCGGACTCGCCTACCCCATTCAGAAACACACCGAGGGTAATTTCGTTGTCTTGTACTACGAGATGGACCCGCTGAAGATGAAAGAGGTGAACCGGCAGCTGCAGATCCTCCCGAACGTGCTGCGGCACCTCGTGGTGAGGCCGCCCAAAGGGTACGAATTGGTGAAGTACTCCGAGGCGTTCGTACAATGGCAGAAAGACAAGGTGGCAGCCGTGGAGACCAAGCGCAAAGAGGAGGAGACGAAGCTCCAGCGCAAAGTGGTGGAGAAAGCCAGGCGCGATGCCAAGCGTACGGAGGTGACGAAAGCGGAGGTGAAGAAAAAGGAAACCCCCTCCACCCTCGAAGAAGCAGACTTGAGCAAGAAGCTGGATGAGCTGATTTCCGACGATACCCTCGGCCTCTGATCCTACGCCCTACCCCCTATTCCCTACGCCCTAACAACATGGACCCCCGCAAGCAGCAGCAACAGCAACAGCGCTCTGATCCGCGCCTCAAGAAGTGCCCTTTCTGTCTGAAGGAGACGAAGTACCTGGACTACAAGGATTACCCCACGATCAAGCCCTTTTTGGATTACTTCGGCAACATCATGAAACGCTACTACACGGGCCTGTGCTTAAAACACCAGAAGATGCTCAAGAACGCCATCGAGCGCGCCCGCTTTATGGGGATGATTGCCTATCGTAAGTGAAAAACCTGCGGTTTTTCCCTTACGGAAACCCTTTTCCCTTCAGCGGTGTCGCTCCCCGTCCGTACCGGCCAACGGCCGGGCGGGCAGGCAAGCGGAGCTTGCCTTCGCGACGAATCGTCTCATTGCCTGCGGGGACTGTTTTGTTTTGTTCGTGAAATGTTCCCTCACTTCGCAGTATCGCTATACTTGAACCATGTCCGGTCATTCCAAATGGGCCAACATCAGGGTACGCAAGACCGCGCAGGATGCGAAGCGCGGCAAGATCTACACGCGTCATGCGCGCCTCGTCGAGATGGCGGCGCGCGGCGGGCCTGATCCAGTCATGAACCCCTCGCTGCGCACGGCGATCGACAACGCCAAAGCCGACGGCGTGCCCAATGCGAACATCGATCGCGCCATCAAGAAAGGGTCGGGTGAACTCAAGGGGGAACAAATGGCGATCGAAATGTATGCCGCGTACGGCCCGGGCAACGTCGCCATGGTCATCGAGTGCCTGACCGACAACAAGAACCGGACACTCGGCAACGTGCGGTCGATTCTGGAGCGGCGCGGAGGACGATGGACCGAATCCGGCTCCGTACTGTGGATGTTTCAGCAAAAAGGCGTGGTGATCGGCAAGAAACCGGGCCTGCGGGAATCCGACGAATTGGAACTGAAGCTCATTGATGCCGGATCCGAAGATATCGAGTGGTCCGCTGACACGGTTGAGGTGATCACCACTGCCTCTGGATGGCCCAAAGTGCGTGACCTGCTCAAAGCCCAGGGCTGTGAAGTGCCGACGGCCGGTCTCAAGTTCATCCCCGCGCAAAAAGTAGTGGTGAATGATCTCGTCACCGCGCAGCACCTGATGAACCTCATCGAGGCGATCGAGGGGGATGAGGACGTGTCAGAAGTGCACACGAACGCCGACATTGCGGATGAGATTGCGGCGCAACTCTGACCTCAGCGCGTGAGGGAAGCCTGCAGGAGCAGGCGTTTTGCGAGTGACGGCTGTTTTTGCGCGCCTGCATAGCGCGCGCAGGTCTCGCGGATTTCCGCATCGGGTTCCGACAGCATCACCCAGTCCGCACCGGGGGGAGTGGCGGCACACCTCTCTAAATGGATAAACTGCGTGAGGAAACGCACATTGACGGATGTCTCCCTCGGCGTGAAGAGGACCACGATTTTCCGATCATGTTCGCGGGAGAGTGACCGCAGATACTCTATGCGCTCCGGATCATCGAGCCCCCACTCAAAGAGAACACTCTTCTCTTTGGACCCGAACAGTCCGGCGTAGTAGAACATCCCCCAATCCAGCGTAAGCACCATGGTGCGCTGAGGGATGGACCCCGTGTTAATGATGCGTTGTACCAGCAGTTTCTGCGGTGACGTATGCACCGGATTGGTCTGCGTGGGAAACAGCATGAAGAAGAGAAGATTCACGATGAAAAACGACGCACCGCAGAATTGAAGGGCGGCGCGCGGCCAGGAGGCATGGCCGGCCTCCAGCACCTCCACCACACAACGAAGGGTGGCGAGCACGGAAAGGATGAGGAACGGATAACTCAGAATGGCGTGGTGCATGGCCCATGAATCACTGGTGCGGACAATCATCGCAATGGTGAGCAGGAAACTCACATACAGCATCGCGGGCAGGATGAGTCTTCGGGATGGATAGTCCACGGCGAACAAATACAAGAGCAGCAACAGAATAGGAACGAAAAGGTAGTGCAGAACGGAGAACAACACCGAGAGCGTTGGAACAGGCATGACTTCATAAATGCGCTGCGTGGCCTCGAGAGGATGGAGGAACGCATACAAGGCCGGAGAGGTCAGCCAATCCCACCGCATGATCTCGGAAAAACCATACGACTGGCTCAGCCGCAGCTGTTCGAGAAACGGCCGGACTGTGGAATCATCCGGAGCAGTCGAGAGGAGGAGCGTCGCGAGCAGAAGACCGAGAGCCACGAGCGCCACCGCGCCCTGTCGCAGAAATATCACGCGACGCACGGGCTGCTTGATCTGCTCCCAGTGACGCACGATGTGGATGGCGAGGAAGAGCGCCAGACCCGGCGCGAACCAGAAGAAGGACGGTTTCGTCCAGATACCGCAGAACGTGACGAGCGTGATGGCACCAATCGTGCGCCAGCGCTGCAGAGCGCACCACCGGTCCAGCAGAACGTAGAGCAGATAGACGAAAAAGATCTGCACGCCGATGGGTCCGGTATCCACCAGGTGTTGAAACAGATAGGGGAACGTGAGGACGAGCGCCGCAATGACATATTTCGGCCTGAAGGAAAACGCACGCGCGGCCAAGAGACCTCCTGCCATCAGAAAAACCATGCCGAGCAGGCGCGCGGCCAGGGGACTGTTCCATACAAGAACAATCGGCAGAAAATACAGTGCGGGAAAACTCCCGACGTAATCGTAGGAACGGAGGGGAGCGATCAGACCAGTTCCCAGCACATTCAGCTGAAATGGATCGCAACCGTTATGGATATTGTTGCCGGGATACAGGTGGCAGAGGATGGTGTCGTAGAAGAGGAACTCATCCATGTTGTACGGCACAATCGTGGAAAACAGAACGACGAATGCAAGCGCGCAGAGCAGGACGATCAGCACGTCCCACCCTTTGCGGGAGTGGCGTCCCAGTCCATCGCGCAATGAAGAGAGTTGCAGTATGTGTATGTGCGGAAAATCCAACCATTATAGCAGTTTTGAGTACTTTCGACAAAGCTGTCCGTTTTCTCAACCTCTCCCCCTCACCCCCTCTCCACAAGAGAGGGGGGATGTATATGTTTGTGACTGTTCCCACCCACGTACAGCTCCCCTTCCTCCTCGGGAGGAAGGGGCGGCCCGCCCGATCCGTACCGAAGATCGGTACGGGCGGGGGGATGGAGTTTGGAGAAAAGGGGTCGGGAGACGGAGGAAATTTGGAGAGGACGAACGATCAAAGAAAATCGTATGTCACTCTTTCGCCGTGACAGTCAGTTGCAGGGAATCTTCGGCGGTTTTACCTGTGAGATCCGTCGCGACTGCACGCAACCGGTACGTCCCCGGACTGACCGTCACACCATAGGAGAGCGTGAAGGGCTCCTTGGGTTTCGTGGTGAGCAACAGATCGTCGAGGTAGAACTGCACATACTTGAGTGCGCCGTCGGGATCCTGCACTGCAACGCTCATTGCGAGCGTCGCACCCTGGGTGATCGTCGTGTCAGCGCCCGGATCGGCAAAGGATACGGAAAGCCCCGATCCCCCCTCTCCGAACCGGAAAGAAACGACCTTGGTCACGGCGTTGTAGTACTCATCCACAAGGGTGACCTCCAGCCGATGCAGACCCGTCTCATCGATGGATCGCGGAACGCGCAACGGCTCATCGAAGGGTGCCGCGGTCCGCACGGCCACCCGCTTGCCGTCGATGACAAACCGGATTTCGCGCACCGTCGAACCCACGTCATAACTCAGTCGCGGCCGGAAAGCGGGATACGTCACGGATCCATTCTCATCCGGAGAGAGAATCGTCAGTGTCGGCTGGTCGAGCCGCCCGGGCGTGAGAGAGGGATCGCACTTCTCGGTCGGCGCAACGGGCAGGGGAAGAATGGACCCCGAATGATCGGGCGTCGCATACCAGAGCGTCGTTTGCGCCTGCACCCACCGTTGCACACCCTCCTCCCATGTGGGCCAGCGCTCGGGCAGGATGCTCTTCGCCACGAGGAAACTCCCCGTCTCCTGCGCCTCGCCCGGACAGGCATCGGAAGCGAGCAGATGGGTCACCCGGTCGACCGTCAGTTGCACGCAGGCGGGATCAGGCAGCTGTGGAGGACGCTCCTCGAGAAAAACATCCGCGCGCCGGAAGGCAATGGGAGTGCAGGGCGTGGGCAGCTCGCCGGAAAGCGTGGAAATCTGCGGCTGAATGATGCCCGATGGAGGTGTGAATGCCGTCTTGGGAGTCGTGAGCACGCGGTGAGAGCGCTCCATGAATTCTTTCCAGAGAGGACTCGACGTGTTGAGTCCGTCACCCTTGTCGTACATCGCGGAGCTGTCGGCGTTGCCGGTCCACACGCCCGCCACGAGATTCGGCGTGTAGCCGAGAACCCAGGCATTATCGGGCTTGCGCAGCTTGCATGTGTTCTTGTCCTTCCATTCGAGACACTTGTTGCTCGTGCCGGTCTTCGCAGCCGCTTCGTATCCCGAAACGGTGAGCTGCGACTTCCAGTAGTCCGTGGGACGCACGGAGGCGTCGCTTAAGATAGACGTAATCTGGTACGCAATGCGCGGATCCAGAACCTGCCGCTCGTCCTTGCCACGCTCCGGCGCATAGAGGAGCGCCCCCTTGCGATCTTCCACCTTGAGCATACTCACAACGGGCTTGTACATGCCCCCGTCACCGAGCGACGCGTACGCCTGCACCATCTCGATCAGCGGCGTTTCGGCGGCTCCGAGCGCGAGCGGCCATCCGTACTCAAAACTCCCCGAACCGGAAGCACCCGAGAGCGCGTTCCGTTGCCGAAGCGGCGTGGGCGCGCCAAGATCGCGGGCCAGTTCGAGAATGGGTTGTTCTCCGCCCGCGAGAAAGAACGCCTTGGCTGCAGGAATGTTGCGCGAGGCGCCGAGCGCCTGACGGACCGTCAGGAGCCCCATCTCTTTGCCATCGAAATCCTGCGGCTGGTCGTCCCCGATCTTCGTCGTCACATCGTAGAGGATCGTCGCCGGCGTGTATCCCTGCAGGAATGCGGCGGCGTACACAATCGGCTTGAAGCTGGAACCCGGCTGGCGCGGAGCATGCACCATGTCGATCTTGCCGCCATGCTCCTCATCGGAATAATCGCTGTTACCGACGTACGCCAGCACGTCGCGCGTGACGGGATCAAGAGCCACGAGGGAAATATTGTGCGCACCGAAACGGTTGAGGACGTCTTCGCGGTGATTGGCGACGATCTTCTCGGCAATTTCCTGCAGGCGCCAGTCAAGCGTTGTCGTCACCTTGAGTCCTCCACGTTCGAGAATGTCTTTTTCGGATTTGTCGCCCAGAAGCTCCTCCACCTGTTGCCGTACCCAGAGGACGAAATGCGGAGCGCGGATGGTATCGCGCGTGGGCTGGAATACAAGAGTTTCCAGCTCATCCAACGCCTGTAAACGCTGCTGTTCCGTAATCATCTCAAGCTCCTCCATGCGCTTGAGCACGGCATCGCTGCGACCGCCGACGTAGACGGTGGTCGTCCCCGTGCCGACATGCGCGCCCAGTAATCCCAGTGAAATATCTTCGTCGGGAATGTCCGAAGCGGATGTGATGCCGCCCCGCAGAATCTCGCGGACAATTGCATCGCTCACCTTCGTACGCACGTGGGATCCATACGGGTTGAAATAGGATGGACGCTGGGGAAGTGCGGCCAGCACGGCGGATTGTGCGAGTGTGAGTCCCGAGGCGGAGCGAGCGAAGTATGTGCGACTGGCCTGCTCGATGCCGTACGCGTTCTGCCCGAAGGGAATCCAGTTCAGGTAGAGCTCCAGGAGTTTATCCTTGCTGAACTTTGACTCCAGCTGGCAGCCCAGAATCACTTCTTTCGTCTTGCGGCTCACGATGTTCTCGCCTTTGAGATCGAGGGCGTTACGCGCGAGCTGCCTCGTGAGCGTGGAACCTCCGCCTGCCTGACCGAAGAGGAACACCACGCGGGCCATGGCACGCAAATCCAGACAACCGCGGTGGTAGAAGCGCTGATCCTCAATCGCGATGATCGCGTCTTTCATGGTTTTGGGAATCTGTTCACCCGCAACGAAGGTGCGGTCCTCCTCGTTGAAGAGCCGGTAGAGCTCAATGCCGTTTCGATCGGTGATGATCGTGCTCTGCGAAGCGAAGAGACTCTGCGGATCGCTGATATCGGGAAGCGTTGTCCAGAGGAATGCCACGTAGAGCACTCCTGCCGCCGCAAGGAATCCGCCAAAGCGGAGAACGAACCGGCGCAGCCGCTTTTCCGCACCCGGAAACCCGATGAAGAAACGCACGCATCTCTGAAAAAACCGCTTCAGGCCAGCGAAACGTCCGCCGCTGCCTGCGGGGAATGATGCGCGATGCAGGGGGCTCCTGGACACATGGCGTCCATTCGAAAGCGGCCGGAGTTCAAACTCAGGAACCATGGAGATTGGAGTGTAGGACCAGCCCTTCAGCACCGCAAATGAGTCTGCACAAGAAAGCTATTTGTGCTATAATAGCCGGATGTCCGTTCTGAGAGCTTTCGGCGAGTGGCTGATCCCGGTCGTGCGCGCCCAGGGGCAGGCTTTTGGATCGTTCACCGTCACGACGTGGGGATACGGGGATCGCACGTGGCAGAATATTCTGGTGAATATCGTGACCATGCTCAAAAACACGATTGTTATGGTCGCAGTGGCCGTGTTCGTCACGGGAGCATTTCTCTTCGCCGTGTCCGCAGGGGATGAGAAGTACAAATCCAATGGAAAGAACATGATGACTGGCGCGCTGTGGGCGCTCGGCATCGTGCTGGGGGCACAGGCGATTCTGCGCACAGCCTCGTATTTCATTTGGGGATAAATATCATGAGGGACAAAACCTACGGTTTTTTCCCTCATGAACTCTCTTTTTCCCTACAGGGGGTCGCTCCCCGCCCGTACCCGCCAGAACGACATTGTCGGGCTGGCCGAACGGTACGTTCGGGCGGGGAGGGGTGGTTGGCGGCAATGCGCTTCTCTTTGTTTCTTTCTCTTGTCGGGCAGACCAGAGGAAGAAGAAGTATAGGAATCAGTCTTTCGAGAAACGAGAGAAGGCAGTATAGGGAAAAACGGCCGGACGAAAAATAATCCAGGCATTTTTTGGCACGCATTTTCAAAAAAAGTCCGGAAAAATTGAGCATGTCCTTGCACCATGTACAATGACGTCCTCCTATGCACGCACCTCTCTCTTCCGACACCTTGGAACGACTCGAGTGCGCAGAGCAGCTAAAGCTCGCTGGCAAGCACGAAGAAGCATTGAAGATCCTGGAAGAGTTGCTCATGGAAGATCCCGAGAACGTTCCCGCGCTCGAAGAAGTCGCCGACAACGAATTGAGTCTGGGACATTTCGGACGTGCGGAACGCGCCGCAAAACAGGCCGTCGCCATCGGGAAGAAAAGCTACACGGGGCACTACATTCTCGGCTTCGTCCGTTCCCATGAGGAAAAGTGGGATCAGGCACTCAAGGAACTCAAAATTGCCAACGCATTGAGCCCGAATAACGCAGAAATTCTGCGCTGTCTGGGCTGGGCGCTCTTCAACGCGGGGCAGCGTGCGCAGGGCGTGGTC
>CAZVLZ010000049.1:0-7976 GCA_964628345.1 uncultured Candidatus Peribacteria bacterium
ACCTTCGGACCCTTGGCCTGCAGCGTGATCACTTCCAGATCCTTGTTGTGCTTGCGCATCTTGAGACGCTTCAGGTTGAGCGAAACATCCACCATGTTCTCCTGCACACCCTTGATCGTGGAGTACTCATGCTGGGCACCCTGTATGCGCATCGAGAGCACGGCGGCTCCGGGCAGACTGGAGAGGAGCGCTCTACGCAGCGCATTACCGAGGGTCATCGCGTAGCCTGGCGGGAGCGGCCCAATCGCGAAGATCGCGTGGGTGGAATCCCCTTTCGTCACCGGCGTGACGCTGTAGGTGGGGAGACCAATTTCTTCCTGAATGATGTGCATGGGACGGGAAGGAAGGAAGTGGATGCCCCGTACCGTTGCTGTGCAAAGGTGCGGGGGAAGGGATGAAACGGATTACGTACGTGAGTAGAACTCCACCACCTGGCGGACATCGATGGCCTGTTCGGCATCGTCGGGCAGCGGCAGGGAGACCACCTCGACTTTCATGGCACCGCTATCGACCTTGAGCCACTTGGGCGGCACGTACTTCTCATGAGCATCGAGAATGGTTCCGTAGACGGGGGAGCGCTTGTTGCGCTCGCGCAGAACGATCACCTCGCCGGGGCGCACGCGGTACGACGGGATCGACACGCGCACACCGTTCACCTGAAAGTGCCCATGGCCCACGAACTGTCGTGCCTGCAGGCGGGTCAGCGCCAATCCGGCTCTGTAGATGACATTGTCGAGCCGGCACTCGAGGAGCTGCTTAAAGTTCTCGCCCGTCTGGCCCTCCCTCCTGGTCGCCTCGGCATACAGAATGCGGAACTGCTTTTCGGAAAGACCGTACATGTCACGGGCCTTCTGCTTCTCTTTGAGCTGCTTGCAGTACTCCGACGGACGCGCCGCGCGCGTCTTGGGCCCTTTGCCGGGACCGTAGGGCTTGCGCTGCAGGATCTTGTCGTATTTGTCCGCCCCATAGATATTCGCACCCTGCCGACGGCATCGTTTCGCCTTTGGACCTGTGTACTTCATAGAACGGAGAAGGAGGATAGGAATAATCCAGTCGCGGAGCTGTAAGCTGTAAGCTGTAAGCTGTAAGCACTGGCTGTTAACTGACTGCTTATAGCTTTCCTCTTATGTCTTATGGCTCGGTCGATGCCTGTGGAGAAAATGCAAAACGTCATAGTAGAGAAAATAAGATGCATCACACGCGCCGTCGTCCGGGGGGACGAACACCGCCATGCGGGATCGGCGTCGTGTCGATGATGGCATCCAGGTTGAGCCCCGCGCTCTGCAATCCGCGGATGGACTGCTCCCGTCCGGGTCCGAGCCCCTTCACCTCCACCGTCACGGACTGTACGCCGTAGCCCTGCACGCGCTCAGCAGCCTTTTCGGCCGCGACCTTTGCCGCGTAGGGCGTTGATTTGCGCGTGCCCTTGAAGCCGGCCATGCCGGCGCTGCACCCGCCCAACTTGTTCCCCTGCAGATCCGTGAACGTGACGATCGTGTTGTTCTCGCCGGCGTGAATGCAGACGCGTGCCTGCGGAACGGACTTCTTGATCTTCTTGCGGCGAACCTTGGGGTTGGCCTTGGCATCCGCACCCTCAGCGGGTGTCTCGGAGGCCTCGAGTTGCTCCAACACCGATGGACCTTTCTTCGGCGCAGCATCGGATTTGTCCGCTGGCTTGTCCCCCGGAACTTTTGCAGAGGGGGAAGTCTTGGCGGAATCGGGGGCCGGTGTCTTGGGGTGCAAATCAGCCATAGCAGAGGGAGGGGTTTAGGTCTTCGTGAGCGTCGTACGACCCGAAAGGCCTGTCTTCTTCTTGCCGCGCTTCGTGCGGGCATTCCGTCGCGACGTCTGGCCACGCACGGGCAGTTTCTTGCGGTGTCGGTAGCCGCGCCACGTGCCAATGTCCTGCAGACGCTTCACATCCATCGAGACTTTGCGCGTGAGTTCACCCTCCACCGTTTCGCGCTCCACTCGGGCACGGATGCGCGCCTGCTCCTCTTCGTTCAAGGCATCCGCTTTCTTCTCGGGGGGGATGCGCAGTTCTTGCAGGATCTTCGCTGCCAGAGGACGCCCAATGCCCTTCACATGCGTGAGGGCGATGACGATGTGCTTCTGGCCGGGTAGAACGACTCCGGAAACGCGGATCATAAATGTCAGATGAAGGATGGATTGAGTACTGTAGAAGTCGAGGGACGCGTGGCGAAGCTGTGAGCTGTAAGCTGTAAGCTGTAAGCATTGACTGCTAGTTGACTGCTTATAGCTTTCCGCTTCTGTCGTATGGCTCGGTCGATGCCAGTGGAGATGAGAGAAAACTTCATGGAGTGGAAAATGCTTCTAGCCTTGGCGCTGTTTGTGCTTCGGATTCTTGCGACAGACGATGCGGCGCACCATTTGGCCCTTGCCACTCCTGCGAATGACGAGGCGGCAATCCTTGCAAATGGGCTTGGCGGAAGCACGGACTTTCATGGGAGGTAAAAAGGAAACTTACGGAGCAGGTGGTGTCGTCTGGCCCACGGGAGGGCGATCCGCTGTGAAGCGGTAGACGATGCGCCCTTTCTTGAGATCATAGGGCGTCATCTCCACTTTCACCCGGTCGCCGGGGAGGATGCGAACGCGGTTGACGCGCATGCGCCCGGCCAGATGACAGAGGAGTTCGTGATTCAAAGCCTGGTCACTCGTGATGCGAACCCGGAACATGGCGTTTGGAAATGTTTCCTCCACGACGCCGATGAGTTCGATCACATCCTGTTTCGACACAGACGCAAGAAAAAACTTTGAACCAAAGCCGAGGCATCCTACAGAGCCGTTTCAGCGCCAGCAAGCAATTGGCGGCCATTTTCCCGAGAAGATGGAAATTTGTATTGCGTAATGTACAAAGTATTATATAAACATATTACCTATGATTCGCGATCACATCGAGACACCGCCCACACGTGAACACGACGAAAACAGCGTTCAAGTCATCACTGCACTCCCTCCCGGCAATACGAGAAGTGTGTGTTCGAAGTGAGCAATCAGTGCATGATCCTTTGCGTAAATCGCCCATCCGTCATCTCCTTCGAGAATAGCATCGCTCCCTGCGGAAATGATGGGTTCGATGGCAATGAGCGTCATCGCAGGCAGGACCGGACCGGTTTTTGCCGTTCCGACGTTCGGAATATCGGGATATTGGTGCAATGTCGTGCCAAGTCCGTGGCCCGTGAGTGCCCGTACCGGCGAAAATCCGCGCGCTCTTGCCACCCGTTCCACAGTCGCTGAAATATCGCCCACGTGCACACCCGCCTTCACGACTGCAATGGCCTCTATCAGAGCATCTTTCGATGCCTCCACGAGACGCTGCGCGAGCGGGGAGATGGTACCGACAGGGACCGTCACGCAGGCATCGGTATTGAGACCGTCGAACACGACGCCGCAATCAATCGAAATGATGTCGCCCTCTTCAAGTTCCTCCGTACCCGGAATGCCATGCACACAGATATCGTTTCGGGAGGTGCAGAGTGTTGCCGGGAATCCCTGGTAACCCTTGAAACCGGGAACGCCGCCATGATCCCGGATGAACGTCTCGGCCATGGAATCGAGGAACCCCGTTGTGATCCCAGGTTCCACGAGTGCGGAAACGTGCTCCAGGCAGTCATGGAGAATCTTGCCGCCCTTCCGCACGGAAGCGATTTCCTTTTCGCTGAAGATCTGGAAACGGGGCATGCGGAAGCAGTATAGCGTCTTGATGTTTCTGCTGGAATTATTGGTGTTTACGAAGACGTAAGCGATAAGACGTAAGCTGTAAGAGACGATTCCGTGCAGCGAGTCAGCAATTGGCTGCTTATGTCTTATAGCTTATGTCTTATGTCTTCATACACCTCCTCTACCGTCCCTCTGCCATCCACCTCCGAAAGCTTTCCCTGAGCCTTGTACTGCCCGATCACCGGCTTCGTCTTCTCAAAAAACGTTTTCATGCGGCGGCGAATGGTGGCCTCATCGGCATCGTCCTTGCGGCCTTCGACCTTGGCCCGGCCAAGGATGCGCTGCACGCCCTCCTCTTCCGTGAGCGTGATTTCGATACAGCGAAACTCGCGGCCGACCTCCGCCATGATCTTGTCGAATTCCCGCATTTGATCCAGATCGCGCGGAATACCATCGAAGAGGATCTTCTGGGTCTTGGGACGCGCCACAATCGCCTCTTTGACCACCTGCATGATGATGGCGAACGGGACTAACTTTCCCACGTCGATGAAGGATTTTACTGTTTCGCCAAGCGTTGAACCACTCGCCGCGATCCTGCGCAGCTCTCCGCCCGCCTCGAACATCTCATAGCCGAACTCCGCACAGAGCCGCTTGGCCTGCGTTCCTTTTCCGGAGCCTTGAATTCCGAACAAGACGAGATCCATTAGACGAGCTTGTCGTAGTCGTGCGCCAACAGTTGCGCATTAATCTGCCGGATGAGCTCCATGACGACCCCCACCACGATGATGAGCCCGGACCCGGAGATGAGCAGATCAGCGCGGCTCAACGGCGAAAACTTGGTGAAGATGAGAGGGATCACCGCGATGAGTCCGAGGAACGTGCCGCCCCAGAGATTCAAACGGGAACTCGTGCGCTGCAGCACCTCCGCGGTCTGGCGCCCGGGGCGGATGCCCGGGATGAAGCCGCCGCGCTTCTGGATCTGTTCCGCGAGGTCATCCACCTTGAACGTGACCGACACGTAGAAGTAGGTGAAGGCGAGAACGAGCAGGAAGTAGACCAGGAGATAGAGATAACTTGGATTCTGCGGACTTAAGTAGAGATTGATGAAGCTCACCACCGATGCAAACCGTGGTGCGGTCTGCAGGAACTGCGCCAGAATCGCCGGGAAGGTGATGAGGGAGATGGCGAAGATAATCGGAATCATGCCCGCCTGATTGAGGCGGATGGGAATGCCGCCGGCAACCCCGCGACCCGCCCCCTGATTGGCATACGTGATCGGCACGAGCTTGTGGGCGTCGGTGAAGAGGACGACGGCGACGAGCATGGCGAGCGAAATGATCGCGAAGAGGAAGAACATGCCCATCTTGCCCTGCCCTCCGAGGAGAATCCCGCTCATGCTGGCAGGAATGCCGGACACGATGCCCGTGAAGATGATGAGCGAGATGCCGTTGCCGATCCCCTTCTCGGTAATGAGTTCTCCCAGCCACATCACGAAGAGCGACCCTGCCGTCACGTAGAGCATCGGCAGCAGGACGTAGGGGAAAGATGTGTCCACCAGATTCAAACCCCCGCGGCTGAGCAGAATGAGGAATCCGTAACTCTGCATGAATGCGAGTGGGAAACTGATCCACCGCATGTAACGGTTCAGCTCCTGCTGGCCGTGCGCCCCCTCTTTGCTGAGTGCCTCGAGCTTGGGGAAAATCACGGTGCAGAGCTGTACGATGATGGATGCGTTGATATAGGGCGAAAGGCCCAGAAGCACGACCGAGAAGTTATCGATGGAACCGCCCGTGAGCGCCACGAACACGCCCATGGGACCCGAGGCGGACCGGGAACCCAAGTACTGCTGAAGCGCTGCCGGATCCGTGCCCGGGATCGTGATGTGCGCGACGACGCGGTAGAGGAAGAGAAGTCCGATCGTCATGAGAATGCGACGTCGCAGGTCCTCGGAGTGCCAGAGCTGTCGTAAATAGGTGAACATGGATGTGGAAACCGGCTCAGGCGACGATCGTCACCGATCCGCCGGCTTTCGTGAGCGCCGCCCGTGCGGACTTCGAAACGGCATGGACGGTCAGGTCAAACTTCTTGGTGACGGCACCGTCACCCAGGATCTTCACAGGGTTATTGGTGGTGCGCAATCGATGCGCGCGGAGCGCAGCAGGATCGTAGGCGCCAGCCGGCAGAACCGCCTCGAGCACAGAAAGATTGATGACTTCGAACGTACGATGCATCGGCCGCTTGAAGCCCGACATCTTGGGCTGACGGACGATCAGGGACACCTGCCCTCCCTCGAAACCGAACCTGCGGCCCTTGCCGGCACGCGCCTGCTGGCCCTTGGTGCCACGGCCCGCTGTCGTCCCGCCGCCGGCACTGTTGCCGCGTGCGATACGCTTTCGCTTATGGGTGGAGCCGGGGCTGGGGCGGAGCATGTGCAACATGACTTCCTGAGAGGAGGAATACGGGAGCGCATCGTACTGGGTCAGAGGCAAAAGCTCAAGAGAGGATTGTCTTCTTTTCCGCTCTTTTTCTGAGAAGAACGCAATCGGAACTCAGGGAGGTTCTGTGGTACAAAGCTCGCAATGTCCAAACAGACTGCACTGGTTGCGCTCCTCTGTGCCTTTGTGACAGGGGCGAGCGCGCAGGCACCGGTCGTCACGCGCGCGGAGGCGGTGATCTTTCTGTACCAAATGAGCCAGAAGCAGGTGCCCACCGTGGAGGGTATCAACGCGTTCTTCTCGGATGTGCCTGCGGGGAGTCTGCAGGAAAAAATGCTGAAGGCGGCGGTGGAGAGCGGCATGATCGGCATGAATGCCGTCACACGATCTGTGGATCCCAACATCGCCGTCTCGCGCGGCGAATACCTGCGTATGCTCGCGATCCTCTTCTCTCTCCCGACAGATCCCGTCCACCACTTTACCGATATTCCCCGTACCGCTGCTTACGCTCCCTACGCCGGGCTGGCGGAACGCTGCCATCTCTTCCCCCTCGAACGGGAAACCGAACTGAGACCCGAAGAATCCCTCCTCCCCGCAGAGGCAGCCAAAGCCGTATACACGCTGTTTCGCTGCTTCACAACCATCAATCAGCCGGCCGTCGTCGCCTCGGGGATCACTCCGGTCATGCAGGCAACTTCTTCGCCGCCCACACAAACACTCACGCAGAAAATCAGCTCCATCCTCTCTCCGCCCCTGCTGACGGCACCCACCGCCACCGAGCAGAAAAAGCTCATGATCATCGGACTGACGAATCAGGAACGCATGGCGAAGGGGCTCCTGCCGCTCATCCGTAACGCGAAGCTGGAACAAGCCGCGCAGGCGCACGCCAAAGACATGTACAAACGCGGGTACTTCAGCCACTTCAATCCGGAAGGTCTGAATTACATCGACCGGATTCGCGAGGCCACCTACCTCACCCTGCCTCCCGAGCTCTGCCCCTGCCAGGCACTGTTCGACGTAAGCGAGATCTTCAGGCAGCGCAGTGAAATCGCACCGCATTACCTCGTGACGAAACGTTCCACTGTGTGCAACTGCAATCCGCGCTTTGCCCTCGGCGAAAATATCGCGCGCGGACAGCAGACCGCCATCATCGCCGTGGAACAGTGGATGGCTTCAACAAGCCATCGTCAGACGATCCTGCAGCCGCTCTTCCGCGAGACAGGCGTCGGGGTCTTCGGGGATGTATGGGTACAGGAATTCGGGTCGCTTTCCCTGGAATGAACCGACCCATGCGACAGAGACGAACCGACGGTTCGTTTCTGCGTGTGTTCTCACGACCTCGTCAGCTCCGTCAGTGTCCTGCCGAATTCCTCTGATGCGTCCGGTCCATTGCCCGTGACGACCTTGCCGTCCACGGTGACGGAATCGCCCGTGACCTCGGCGCCGGCCTGCGCCAGGATCCGCTCCTGCGTGCCACGCCCGTCATCCCAGACCGTCGCCTTGCGCCCCTCCAGCGCCTTGGCCTTGGCCAGAATGAGCGGCGCGATGCAGATGGCTCCCAGGATGATATCCGCTCTGACTGCTTCGTTCGCAATGCGTAACGCCTCGACATCGTTCACATAGGCTTCGGCACCCGGGCCGCCGATGAAGGCGATCAGATCAAAATCCTCGACCTTCACCTGCCTGAGCGGAACTGCACTTCGAACGGACCCTCCGAATTTCCCCGTACAGGTACCCCCCTCCCCGCCCGCCACGGTCACCTCCAAACCGGAACGTTCAAGCTCCGCCCGCGTGCGCTCGTACTCCCCGTCCTGATAATCCTTCTTCGCGATGATGAGAAGGGCTTTTTTTTCCATGGAC
>CAZVLZ010000050.1:0-2309 GCA_964628345.1 uncultured Candidatus Peribacteria bacterium
TGCGTATTACTTGCCATTGGCGTCGCGCGTCGTCCCGCGCGTTTCAAGACGGTCGGCACTGCGGTTCTGCTGTTCGTGGCATTCTTCATCGTGGCTATTGCTCCGTGGGTGTACCACAATAACTTTCTCCGCGGCCGCATTATTCCGACTGTCCTTGAGCTGGGGGTGCCCAATTCCGACAGTCCGATATTCAATATCGATGGAACGGCGAGTGGCGGCGTGGTCGGACTCTCCAGGGAACTCCCCAAGGAATTGCGTGTGAACAGGTCGTCGCCCGCCTGCAAGGCAACGGGGAGTTCCGAAGAGCTCGGCCGTTACTGGGGTTACCGCACGGGACTTGGCCACTACCTTCTGCTCCCGTGGAGATCGGTGCTCAATCTGGATTCCGCGGGATACTACGTGACGACATCACCCGTTCTCTTCCTCTTTCCGCTCCTGCTCCTGCTGCCGTTCTTCTGGATGCATCGTGGCAAGTGGCTGCGGTGGCTCTGGGCTGCGACGATTTTCCTCGTTGTTCAGTGGGTGTTCCTCGCCAACGGCGTTCCGTGGTACGGCATCGGCATGTTCCTCGGCCTCGTAATCTGCGCTGAGGCGCTGGTCGTTCATGCCCCTGACATTTTCAGCCGTGGTGTCGTCAGCATGCTGATTGCCATTGCACTCCTCTGTTCTTTCGGCCAGCGGTTATGGCAGTACGAGATCCAGCGGAACATGCTGGAATACCCCTTCGGCAAAATTTCCGCAACCGCACTACAGGAGCGGACGGTATCGCACTACGACGACATCGCCAACACTACGATCAGTCGCGCGAAGACGATGCCCGGACGGCCTTATTTGTATCGCATTGGCACGTTCATTCCGTACTTCATCCCGCGTAATTTTCAGGTGATCGGCGTTTCGGATCATCAGCTGGACTTCTTCAACTGTCTCTACGCGGAGCGCGACGCCGCCAAGACGCTGAAACGCCTGCAGTGGTTGGGATTCAACTCCATCATTTTCGACACGAACACGGCGACCATTGAGAAGGATCAGAACGGTTCGTTGCACCAGAAGGTCAATGCGTTTCTGGAATTCGCCAACACGCGTTCACTCGGCATTGTGCCCGTTGTGAACGATCGTGATGCCGGCGTGGCGTACATTCTGCTTCCCTGAACACATGCGTGTCATAGCGGTCATCCCGGCCTACAACGAAGCGAACCGTATTGCCGGGGTGGTCGAGCGCACGCAGCAATTCGTCGGCTCGGTCGTGGTGGTGAATGACGGGTCCAGCGATACGACCGCCGATATTGCGCGCAGGGCCGGTGCGACGGTGGTCTCCCATCCGCAGAACTGCGGAGCGGGAGCGGCGACGATGACGGGAATCGATGCGGCACGAGCACTCCATGCGGATGTGATCGTCACGCTGGATGCGGATGAGCAGCATGATCCCTGTGATATTCCTTCTCTCCTCCAACCGATTCTTGGAGCGACAGCTGACATCGTCTTCGCCAATCGCTTCGGACAGAAGAACCGCATCCCCTTCATTCGGCGTTTCTTCAATGCCGTCGGGAATCTGGTGACGTTCGCCACGACGGGGAAATGGGTAAACGACAGCCAATGTGGTTTCAAGGTGTTTGGGCCGCGTGCGGTCAGCGAGGTCTCTCTGCGTATGAGCGGATACGAATTCTGTACGGAACTCGTGCGCGAAGCGGTGCAGCACAAGTGGCGTATTGCGGAAGTACCCATCAAGGTGCTGTACTCTCAGTACACGCTGGCCAAAGGACAGTCGTTCGCCAACGGCGTCAAAACGGCGTTTCGCATTCTCCTGCGTTCATTCCTCCGGTAATCTATGACTTCCATGCTCCCTCTCACGCCGTACCAGATCATTGCGCCGCTCATTTCACTGCTCGCCATCTTCTACGTCTGGAGTCTGGTGTTCAGGCAGAAGAAGACGATCTGGGAGGGTTCCCTCTGGATGATCTTCTGGACAGCGATCGCCGTCATCGCGCTCTTCCCCTACGTCCTCGATTATCTGACGTTCGTCATGGGATTCAAAGACCGGCAGAACGCGCTCCTCATCACGTTTTTGGGCATTCTCTCCTTCATCATCTTCGTCCTGATCGTCCGTCTGGAGGAATTGGAGCAGCGGCAGACCAGGCTCACGCGTGCCATGGCTCTCAGGGATGCGGGTCTGGAAAAGCAGAGTGCAGATAGCCGTAAGAAGTAAGCCGTCCTTTTTCTGCTCACAAGACCGTTTTCGGGCATACTGGCATGGTGAAGACGATTCTCCTCATTTCACCGTATTGGAAAGAAGAACACCGTTGGATGGTGAG
>CAZVLZ010000050.1:2409-7909 GCA_964628345.1 uncultured Candidatus Peribacteria bacterium
AGACGATTCTCCTCATTTCACCGTATTGGAAAGAAGAACACCGTTGGATGGTGAGGACTTTCGTGGAAGGCAAACCTACGGTTTTCCTCCCACGAACCCACCTTTCCCTTTATTGTGCGGCTCCAGCGCGGGAACCCGCGAGACCCGCGCTTCGCCGCGGTTTATTCTTATAATCCATGAAGACAATTCTGCTGCTATCACCGTACTGGAAAGAAGAGCACCGCTGGATGGTGAGTACGGTCAAACTTGCCGACCTGTGGCAGCGGCTTGGATACCGGGTTGTTGTGGCGTGCATGGGTTCGCAAAACAGCACGGAAGTGGTCAGTCAAACGCTCACGATTTGCCGTAAGAAAGATTTTTTCATCCCCGATCCGTGGAACTACGGGGTCGCATTCGGTTTTTTCGGTCTTGTGCGGCGGATTATCCGTGAAGAACATCCGGATCTGATCGTCATCAACAAGCTCCTCTTCTGGACGTCGCTCTCGGCGATGCCGCTTGCACTCTCGGGTCGGCGTCCGATCGTTCTCACCGATGCGTTCGTCGGTATCACGTGGTGGCCACGCGGCGCGCTCCCCAAAATTGGCGCTGCCGTCTACGCGTGGACACTCGGGTGGCTCATCCTCCTCTGCGCACGCCGCGTCGTGCTCTTCCATCCGCAATCGGAGCGACTGCTCAAGCGGCTCGGCATCGCGCACAAGACCCAGGTCATTCCCACGGGGATCGACTCTTCCGTATTTAGTCCGGCTCCTCATCCATCCTCATCCGTCACGGTCACGTACGTGGGACGACTGGAATCCGTGAAGGGAGTGGAAGATTATCTCGCCGCTGCAGCCTCCGTCCTGCGAGATTTTCCAGAGACAAGAGTGCAGGTGGTCGGCTGGTATAAACCAGGGCATCCGCTCGTCGAGCGGTACCATGATCAGGTGACATTCACCGGTCTTCGTCATGATATTCCCGAGATTCTTCGTGCCACGGATATTTTCGTCTTGCCCAGTTACAGCGAGGGACTCAGCAATGCGCTCCTCGAGGCGATGGCGAGCGGTTGCGCGTGTCTTGCCAGTGATGTCGGCGGCATTCGGTTTCTCATCCAGAACGGTGTGTCGGGGTTCCTGTTCTCTCCGGGGGATCGCGAGGCGTTGCGCGCGCACTTGCGGCGCCTGTTGACGGACCCCGCCAAGCTCCGCTCGCTTGGGGTTGCGGCACGCAAACGCATCGAAGAGCTGTTCGACTGGAGGAAGGTGGGGGAGCAGTACCGGAAGTTTTTCGGATCGTGCGTTGTGTGAAGAATATCAGTGCGGAGAGATGCCAAGGATTCTTCGTGGTCAGCAGGGAAAAGGCTCTCTAGGATGTGTCACGTGAAGCCGCGCATCGTCCTCCTCTCCACCTTCCTTTCGCCGCTACGGAGCGGCGCTGAAGCGTGCGCTGAAGAGATCGCGCACCGTGCCTGGGAACGGTTCGACATCACGATCGTGACGGCACGGATGCGCAGACGTCTGCCCGAAGATGATCCGTTCCGCGGCCAAGCGACCGTGGTGCGCGTCGGCATCGGGCATCCGATCGATAAATGGCTCTTTCCCTTCCTTGCGCCGTTTTTCGTACGCCGTCTGCGGCCGCAGGTGATCCACGCCGTTCTCGAGTCCTTCGCCGGCCTCGCTCTCGTGCTCTCCAAAATACTCCTCCCAAGCGCCCGAACGATTCTTACCTGTCAGAGCACCAATACCGCCCTGTTCGTCCCCCTCATGCATCGGCGCGCCGACCGCGTGACGGTGATCAGCCGGGCGCTGCAGGCGCGAGCGCAACAGATGGGCCGCTCCGATGCCCTGCTCATTCCCAACGGCATCTCTGTTCCCGCGATCGAGAGAGCCTGCGCCATGAACAAGAAAATCCCCGGACGCATTCTTTTCGTCGGGAGATTGGAGGCGATGAAGGGCGTGGACGTTTTGCTGCGCGCTCTGGCGCGCGTGCTCGAGGCTCCCGGTCCGGGCGTGGATACCGCGTCTCTGCATCTGCGCATCGTGGGGAGCGGCAGCGAAGAGAAGGCGCTTCGCAAGCTATCCACCGCTCTCAAGCTCGACCGTCAGGTGACGTTCGAGGGATTCGTGCCGGTTCCACGCGTCTTCGACGAGTTCGCGCAGGCGCAGATATTCTGCGGACTCTCTCGGAGCGAGGCGCTCGGCAATGTTTTCCTCGAGGCGCAGGCGTCCGGCTGCGCGGTGATCGCCACGCGTACCGGCGGCATCCCCGATATCGTGGAAGACGGCCGCACGGGGCTGCTGGTCAGTCCGGATGACGCCGAGGGGGCGGCGCAGGCGTTGCAGAGGCTCCTCGCCGATGCGCATCTCTGGCAGCAGCTTGCGCAGGCGGGAATGGTGAATGCGAAAACCTACGACTGGCAGGGCATCACGGCGCGCTACGAGGAACTGTATCGTTCGCTAGTCGCGCCGGCCGAAAGCGAAGCGCGCGCACGCGCGTAGCGTGAGCACCGGGTGCTGCAGGAGGAACGTTTTCAGGCCGCCGCTCCCATGTCCGCTGATGCTTTTTCCCTGTTTTTGGCGCTTGAGGTATTTGCCGATCATGCCGCTGAGCGCCTGAACGATCGCCGTTTCTCCCGCCGGTTTCTCCTCCGCAGGTAATCCGGCGACGACGGTCTGCAGCGTCTGAAAGCGTTCGAAAACTCCGCGGCCGAGTCCCTCGTTGACGGCGCTCATGCCGCCGGGATGCACGCGAAACTTGCCCAACTCCTCCGGCACGTACACCCAGTCAGCCTTCAATAGGCACCGTGCCCAGTATTCACTATCGAGAAACTGCACCATCCCTTCATTGAACGGTCCCACCTGCTCCATGAGCGATCGTCGGAGCACGACGAAGCTTGGCTCGCCGATGACGTTGGGCCGAAGCCCCCGCGCAAGCCACCATCGGAGGAACGCTCGATGCTCCTGCAGCCCCGGGTTGATAGTGGCCTGGACGAATGCATGCAACTCCGCATAGAAGGAAGCGTTCGCGACCTCCCCCTCCTTCATGTAGGTATGGTTCGCCGCTGCGAATCCCGCGGAGGGATTCTGGTCCAAGGCGCTCATCATTTTTTCCAAGTAGGCCGGTTCCCACAGATCATCGTGAAAAAGAAACGCGACATACGTGGGATGGCCATGGCCATTCATCCAGCAGACATTCCAGTTCCCGCCGATGCCGAGATTTTGAGGGTTCCGGCGAAACGTGATGCGCTGGTCTGCGAGGAAATCCCGAATGTGTGATTCGGTATGTTCTCGCTTCGAGGCATCATCGTTGATGAGGAGGGTCTAATCACGGAATGTCTGTGCGAGCACCGATTCCACGGCCGCGCGAATATGCTCCCGCCTGGGCTCGTAGGCGGGCATGAAGATCGAAATTCTCGGTTGTGCCATGGGCTCAGACTAGCGGAGATTTCGCTTCCGTAGAAGCGCTGCGGCGGGTACGATGCCTTGGTATGAAACGCGTTCTCCTCACAGGTATCGACGGCTTCATCGGCCACCACTTCGCCGAGGGAATATTGAAGAACCACCCCGATTGGAAGCTCATCGGTTTGAGTAAGATCGATTCCGCCTCCACGCTCCACCGTCTCACGGATATCGATCTGTGGAGCAGGCAATTTGCCGGTCAGGTGGAGTTCGTCTACCACGACTTGCGTTCCCCCATCAATCCGCACGTTGCCAACCGCATCGGTCCGGTGAATTACAACTTCCACCTCGCCGCATCCACGCACGTCGATCGCTCGATCGAGTGCCCCATGGAGTTCGTGCTCGATAACGTTGTCGGGACAGGGAACCTGCTCGACTACGCGCGCACACTCGATGGGCTGGAGCTCTTCAGCTACTTCTCCACGGACGAAGTCTTCGGTCCGGCGCCCGAGGGAGTCGCATACAAGGAGTGGGACCGCTACAAGGCGAGCAATCCGTATGCCGCGACCAAGGCGGGAGGCGAGGAGCTGGCCTACAGTTACTATAATACGTACGGACTCCCGATCGTCATCACGCACACCATGAACGTGTTTGGCGAGCGGCAGCATCCCGAAAAGTTCATTCCCAAGGTCATCAATGCCGCACTGCACGGGGAGCGGCTGTTTGTCCACTCCGATCCCAGCCGCACGAAAGCCGGAACGCGCTTCTACGTGCACGCGCGCAACGTGGCGGCGGCGATGCTCTTTCTGATCGGTCAGTACGAGAAGGGTGTGCCGGTTCTCGGAGACAAATTCAACATTGTCGGAGAGAAGGAGGTGGATAATCTCTCGCTCGCGCAGTTCATTGCCACGGTGGTCGGCAAACCTCTCAAGGCCGAGCTCGTGGATTTCCACTCCAGCCGTCCGGGTCACGACCTGCGGTACGCGCTGGACGGTACCAAGCTTCGCGAAATGGGATTCCAGTACCCAAAGACCTTCGAGCAGAGTTTGGAGAAGACCGTGCAGTGGTACGTTGCGCATCCCGATTGGCTGCTCGCTGACTTTTCGAAGGCGCAGTTCGCCAAGGAGGCGCAGGCGTTCGACGCGGGGCACAGTACGGAGAGAGCGGCTCGCAAGGAAACGACGAAGTGAGCGCATCCGGCCTTCTCACACTGAAGAACGAAAATGTCGTGTTTGAGAGCATCTACGGTCTTTTTTCGGTACGATAGCTCCCAATGAAGATCATCTTAGCTACGGGTATTTATCCGCCCGAGATCGGCGGGCCGGCGACGTACGTGCGAGCGTTCGCGCAGGAGCTTTCGAAGATTGGGCATGAAGTGAAGGTAGTGACATATGGACGAGTGGAAGGTGGAAAGTGGAAGGTGGAAAGCGACGAGAGATGGGAGGTCCTGGTTGTGTCAAAGAAATGTGGGCCGGTGCTCAGGTGGTGGAGATATGCACAGGCACTCAAGAAGGTTGCGGCGGATGCAGATGTGATTGAGGCTTTCTCGTCGGTGAGTGCCGGGGTCCCGCTCATCCTGGCGCGTTTGAAAGGTCCAAAGAAAGTGCTGCGCCTTGGCGGGGACTTTTTCTGGGAGCGGTACACCGACCGTGGCGGTGCGAAGGGATTGAAGGACTGGTATGCCGACTTACGGGAGTGGAAAGTGGAAAGTGGAAAGTGGAAAGTGGCGAAGTGCCTCATGCAAAAGTTACTGAGATCATTTGATCATATTGTCTTCTCGACGGACTTCCAAAAGGCGCTCTACCGTGCGCAGTATCGGCTTCCCATGCACTCGGTGATCGAGAATGCTCTGCCATCCGGAACACCGGTTGTGCATGCGGCGCACGCGCCGTTCAGACTGCTCTTCATGGGTCGGTTCGTCGGGTTCAAAAATCTCCCGTCTCTCCTCAAGGCGCTCACGTTCCTGCCGCAGTGTGCCCTCACGTTTGTGGGCGATGGCCCCATGGCGGGTGCGCTGCGCGCCCTCACGCTGGAACTTCGTCTCTCGGACCGCGTTGAATTTCTGCCGTCACAGAACGCTTCTGCCAAGGCACGCACCATGGCCGATGCCGATTTGCTCGTCCTTC
>CAZVLZ010000051.1:0-7460 GCA_964628345.1 uncultured Candidatus Peribacteria bacterium
TCACGGCATGCTCCGGAACGCCGAAAGAGGCCACATCGGTTTCCTCCATTTCTTCTATTTCTTCTCTTTCATTTATTTCTTCCGCTTCTTCGGCTTCCTCTGCATCCGCGGTATCTTCGGCATCCTCGGCGTCGTCGACCTCCTCCACATCCCAAGTCCGAAGTCCGAAGTCCGATTCCCAAACCCCCTACACCCTTCGCCTCTCCGTCCCCTTCTCGCCGCAGGCGCCCTCCGCCAACTGGGACGCGCTCCATGAGGAATCGTGCGAAGAAATGAGCCTGCTCCTCGTACACCACTATCTCGCAGGCACAACACTCAGCCGTGAGCAGGCTGAAACGGAGCTCCTGACACTCACCGCGTGGGAAACGGAACACGGCTACCCGCAGGATGTGACGGTGCAGGAGTTAGGAAAAATTGCAGAAGAGTACTTTGGATACCGTTTCCGCGTCATCGAAGACCCCTCGACGGACGATCTGAAGCGTCTGCTGGCAGACGGCCACCCTGTGATCATTCCCGCAGCCGGACGGGATCTCGGCAATCCCTATTTCTCGGGCGAAGGCCCGTGGTACCACATGCTCGTTCTCACGGGCTACAACGAATTCTTCTTCGTCACGAATGATGTCGGCACGAAGCGCGGCGAGGGCTATGTGTATCGGTTCGACACCCTGATGAAGGCCATCCACGACTGGACGGGAGTGAAAGAAGAAATCCGCTCCGGTGCCAGGCGCGTGTTGGTCGTCGAATGAAGGGAATCATCGCACATCAACAAAAAAAACCCGTGCAGTAGCGCGGGCCCTTCGTTGAGGGGTGATCACCGTGCAATCAGCATCATCAACGACAATAAAACAATGACGGAAATGTTGATGCCCATGAATGGAAAACCGGACGTTCTCTTCCTAGTGGGATAACGCATAAGAGGAGAAAAAAATGAGAAGTCGCGAGGAGCCTAGGGATGGGGGTACTCGAGGGCAATCAACTGCCCTTGATCACCTACGGAAACACCATTCTGATTCTGAGCAAATTTTGTACCCGGCTTTACGAATCCGCCCAAGAAATCTACACTCGATCCACCTCCTCTCCCGATCCTATGCAAACAGGAAGACCTGATGTGCAATCACTCATTGGGAAACAACCGAAAGATGTTCCGATGTCACTTCAGCGTGTTATGAAGAGTGTACAGACTGGCGAGAGAATCTGGATCGGACCGAAAGATGCTGTGAAACTGACGCAGGAAGAAGCAAATGCCTACGCACTCGCGCAGACCATCCTCTGCCACCTGGCGGTTGAGGCTCCCGTGAAACACAAATCCGGCCACCCGGGAGGTCCGCTCTCCGCGTTCACGTTCGCGTACTTTCTGCGTGTGATGCGCAATCCTGCCGTCGACCAGCCCTTGCGCATCAGTGCGGGGCACCTGTCACTGCTCTCGTACGGTCTCGAATGGCTGTTCGGTATGGAAGGCAACGATGCGCGTCTCGCCTCGCCGCAGGCGATCATCGATGCGTTCCGCACTCCTTCCGGACTGCCCGGCCATATTGAGGCGGGCATCGGCGATACGCCGTTCGGGACCGGTCCACTCGGCAAAGGTGTCAGCAATGCACTCGGGGCAGCCTTCGGCCTCAAATTGCAGAAGAAACCGGGCATCGTGGATGTGCTCCTCGCCGACGGCGACAGCCAGGAAGGTCAGGTGATGGAAGCGATCCGTCTCGCCGCCCATCTCCAGACCGATCACCTGATCGTCCATGGCGACTTCAATGATGTACAACTGAGTGGGCAGCCGAGTGGCACCGTGGCCGCGGATTTCGCTTCGATCGTCCACGCAGCAGGATGGAATGTGATCGAAGTGCAGAACGGCAACGATCCCGCGCAGGTGAAAGCGGGAATCGAGCGTGCTACGGCCCTCGTCGGCAAAGGCCACCCCATCTTCGTCTGCTACTACACCGTAATGGGACACGGCGTTCCTCTTATGGAAGAAGGATCCAACACGGGCAAGAAGAACTACCACGGCGCTCCGCTCTCTCAAGATGAGGCCGCACTCGCACTTGCCTCTCTACCGCCGCTCGAAGAAACCGTGCGCGCCTACGAGCCATTCCGGACGGCGTGGAAGAAACGCTGCGCATCGGCAACCTGTGTGACAACCGATGTCCCTGTTTCATTCGACGTTTCGAAACTCAAAGGATACAAGCGCACAATCACCGCAGACAAAGGAGCGGCCCGCAGAGATTTCGGCGCGACGCATCTGAAGAATCTGATGAAGGCCGATGCGCGCATTTTCGTTCTACATGCGGATCTTGCCGGTTCTGGCGGGTTCGATGAAGTCGCAAGAGAATTCCCCGACCGCGTGATCAACGTGGGCGTGGCCGAAGCGAACATGCTCATGATGGCGGCCGGCATGCGGCAGACGGGTTTGCTCCTCGTGACCTACACCTTCGCCGCGTTCGGCACCAACGAGGCACGGGCGAGCGCGCGCCTGATTGACATCAATTGCGGCCACACGCGTTGCGGCATTGTGAATGACTGCACGCACGCGGGACTGAGCGTGGGCGAGGACGGCGAGACGCACCAGGAACAGAACTACTTCTCGCTCCCCTACCGCCACACGCAGGTGTGGATGCCGGCGGACTCAAACCAGGCGGCCGCCATGGGCGAGAAAGCCATGGAACTCATCGCAGAGGGACACCAATCCGTCTTCGTCTTTTCTCCGCGAACGGGTCATGAGCAACTCAAAGATGCTAAAGGCAAACTCCTCTACGGAGCGGACTATGTGTTTGAGGGCAAAGCGGACCTCATCCGTGGAACCGGCGATGCGCTGGATCAAGTGACCATCATTGCCACGGGCATCCCCGTGCACCGCGCGGTGCAAGCGGCGGATGAGCTCCTGGCACGGTCCCGACCGATCCGCGTGCGCGTGCTCAATGTGAGTTGCGTGCGGCCCATCGACGCCGCGGCAATCGTGCAGGCGGCACTGGAGACGCGACATCTCATCGTCGCGGAAGATCACAACACCGAGGGCGGCCTGGCCACGCAGGTGGCGGACATCATCGCCGATTGCGCGCTCCCCTGCACGCTTCGACGACTCGGCCTTAACCACTACTTCCCGTCTGCCAAGGCAGAAGAGTTGGAACTGATGGCCGGGCTCGACACCGAGAGCATCGTCGATGCCATCGAGGACGAAGTGAAAACAGAAATCTGCGGCGGGGAAGACGCCTTTGTGAGCGCGATCACCGAGATGGCACACAACCTGCAATCGAGTCGGTTCCGCACTGCAGCGTTGCCCTTCGTCGAGCGCCTGGCCGAGGAGCAGGGTTACCTGGATAGGCTCCGCGATCATTTCGCCAAGACCGCCTGCCCGGTGAGCAAGCTGCCCAAGAACGCGGCATTACTCCAAAAGCTCTCGGAGATCGTGCGGGAGTGAATCAGCACGGCGTAGTCCGTCGCAGGCGAACGAAGCCGGAGTGCCCTTCGACTCGTCGCTTCGCTCCTCGCTCAGGGCATTCTACAACAACAGTGGTCGGAGCCCGAGCGTGAGCGAAGGGCGCAGACCATGAGCGCGCGCCAGAGGCGCGAGTCGAATGGCGGAAGCGGGAGGATTCGAACCTCCGAGACCCTTGCGGGTCTACCTGTTTTCAAGACAGGCCCGATCGACCACTCTGGCACGCTTCCGTGCAGCCACTCTACCAGAAATTGGAAAACTGTCCCGCGTAGGATCTGCACTTTGTCTCGCGACTGACCCGCGGCAGGAGGTCTGGAACGAGCTTCCGAAAATCTGCTTTTTGGGCTATAATATACAGAATACCTGCTGTCACGTGACAGCCTCCTCACACAACTCCCATACACATCGATACATCCAACAAAGGCCAGATCGTTGACCTTCTGAAGAAAGCCTTTGAGGACGGGGCGTCCGCGGAAATTACGGAACGCCTGCAGTGGCTGCTGCACTTTGCCGAATGCGGCAGCGCTAGCTCTACCTGCGCGCGCTTCGGCATCTCCCGAAACACGTTCTACCGGTGGCTCAACCGTTTTGACCCCTCCAATCTCGGAAGTCTCTCCGATCACCCCACCCGCCCAACACCCTACGCCCCACACCCTAATCCTAACCCTACTCACTGTCCCCTCTGCCACCTGATGCAGTGGTTGCGCGCGCCGTCGCTGCGATCCATTTCGACGCTGGTGATCCTGACGATCATTCTCAATGTTACCGTGCTGCTCCTGGTCATTCCGATAAAAGCAAGAGCTGCCTCCTCGTGGAACCCCGGCCTGCTCGTCAACACCGAAGCTTTCCAGACGATTGATGACACCGATACGACAGCGAATGTTCAACTGAAGTTCGGCGAAGGCCTGCAGGAGAGCCTCACCTACAACCGGTCCGCATCCCAATTCGAATTCACGCGATCACTGAAGGTCGGCGGCAACCTGACGGCGACGGGATCACTCACCATCACCGGAACGGGATCCATGAGCGATCTCACCATACCGTCCATGGCATTGGGAACGCCCACGTATTCCACGGTGAAGGACTTCATGAATTCCTTCGGTTCCACAGGACGCAAATCGGGCGGCGTCATCTCGGATGCCGGATCATCGACCGTTGCGGTCACAGGGGGAACGGGGTTTATCAAAGCGACGGATGATGACAACGCTCAGCTGCTCTTCTTTGATTTTCCTGCGCCGGCGAACATCAGCATTCCATCCAATTCCACGCGGTACATCGGTGTCGAGTACAACGGCGGATCGCCACAGGTCGTCGCACGGACAACGTGGAACTGGAATCTGGATAGCGAGTTCCCGCTCGGCAGAGTCGTCAACGACAGTATCAACGGTGCCGATGAGTTGTACATCTCCAACAGCCCCTGGTGGGTGACGGATGGCACCACGAATATCATCGAAGCAATTCGCAGTTTCGGTCTCGTGCGCCGGGACCAGGCCGTGGGCGGCCTGATGCTGTCCGTTACGGGCACACGCAATATCGCGGTGAGCGCGGGTACCGTCTGGAGCGGACTGAATGAGTTTGACGTTTCCGCCTTGGACACCGCGGTATCCGGCACGGTGGAGTACTACTGGTATAAGGCGGGAAGCGGCTGGCAGGCATCGGACGTGACGCAGTATTCGGTGACCCAATGGAATGACGTCACGCAAACGGCGCTGCAAACCATGGACAACAACAAGTACGGAAACATCTGGGTCTATGGGGAAATGGATAGTGGCGTCGCGGAGATCGCATTGTTATACCCACAGGCCCAGTACAATTCCGCGGCGGAGGCGGAAGCCACCAATACCCCCTCGAATATTCCAGCGCACATCACGGAGGCAGGGATGCTGCTGGGCCGCATTATCATTAAGCAAAATGTGAATACGCCAGTCTCAGTGGAATCGGCATTCGGTACGACCTACACCGCCAGCGTCACCTCCGATCACGGCAATCTGTCCGGCCTCACCGATGACGACCACGCCCAATACCTCCTGCTCACCGGCAGAAGCGGTGACCAGAGAATCGACGACTCCATCGAAGTCACCGGAACGTCATCGGGACGCATCCTGAGTTTTGGAACACGACTGACGGGTTCTGGATCGGTCTCGATTCGAACGCTCACCAATTCCACCACAGCCTTCCAGGTGTTTTCACTGGCAGGAACGGATCCGGTGTTCAACGTGGACACGGTCAACAACCGGGTGGGTATCCGGACAGCAGGTCCGGAGAATCCGCTTGAAGTCGTGGGCACAATATCGGGCAGCGTTGTGCATGCCGAGCAGGGACTCACCTCTTCGGGCAATGTCATCGTGGCCCCGGGCAAGACGCTGCGCATCAACGGCGTCACCTATACGTTCCCGGTGGGTGACGGCACCGCCTCGGGCAAAGTGCTCAAGACCAATGCGGCAGGGCACTTAAGCTGGAGTACGGATAACGACGTCAGCGGAGTCAGTGCAGTAACCACCGAAGGAATGTTCGTGAACCAGGGTGGAGACACCATGACGGGAGCACTCCAGATCCGACCCGGCACGCTAGGACAAGCTGAGCTGGAAGTCGCGGGAACAGCGTCGGGCCGCATCTTAAGCTTCGGCACGCGCCTCACCGGTTCGGGATCCGTCACCATCCGCACACTCACGGATTCCATCACTGCCTTCCAGGTTCTAGACAGTGACGGCGGCAATCCGGTCTTCAATATCGATACGACGAATGAACGGGTGGGCATCGGCACAGCCACACCTGAAACTGCTCTTGAAGTGACAGGCACCATGTCGGGCTCACAGTTGGCCCTGAACGGAGCCTCGCTGGATTCTACAAAAATAGTAGGTGTCGATAATATCGTCAAGACGACCACGACGAAGTACAACATCTACAACTACGCAAAAGCAAGTGGGCTGACGGCGGTTTCACCCGTTTCCGTCGGGATGAAGAACGACGTGGTGGGCGAGGGAGGGAATGGAGGACATGGTACTGCGTACGGCGTACAGAACGTGCTCAAGACCACGACGGGCAACCTGCCTGGAGACAAGGGTATTGCGTACGGAACGCACGTTGTAGACGATGGCACGTCCACGGACGGGACGCAGTACGGCGCGTACTTTGATCTCGACAATGCAAATACCACCAACTACAGCATCTACGTGGAACCGGGCAGCGGTAACTCCTACTTCGGAAGCTCCGTGGGCATCGGCACCCCCTCTCCATCCACAGCACTCGAAGTTGCCGGCACCGCCTCAGGCGACCTGCTCCATGCGCAGAAGGACTTAAGCTCGTCCGGCACCCTTGCGATCGAAGGCGCTGCAGCGTTCGGATCGACGATCAAGCTCGGCGGCGTCACCTATACGTTCCCGGTGGGTGACGGCACCGCCTCGGGCAAAGTGCTCAAGACCAATGCGGCAGGGCACTTAAGCTGGAGTACGGATAACGACGTCAGCGGAGTCAGTGCAGTAACCACCGAAGGAATGTTCGTGAACCAGGGTGGAGACACCATGACGGGAGCACTCCAGATCCGACCCGGCACGCTAGGACAAGCTGAGCTGGAAGTCGCGGGAACAGCGTCGGGCCGCATCTTAAGCTTCGGCACGCGCCTCACCGGTTCGGGATCCGTCACCATCCGCACACTCACGGATTCCATCACTGCCTTCCAGGTCTTCGACAGCGATGGCGGGAATCCCGTCTTCAACATCGATACGACGAATGAACGGGTGGGCATCGGGACGGCGGCGCCGACCACCAAACTCGAAGTGGTCGGCACGATCAGCGGATCGCAGCTGCGCATGGGCAATGCCACTACTTCCGGCTCCATCATCTACTCGAGCGGCTCCACTCTCATGGCCACGGCCAAAGGCGCTTCGGGACAGGTGCTCGTTTCGAAAGGAACGGGAACGCCTCTCTGGCAGGCCCCAACATCAGCCATGGTCTGGTATATCGACGGCACGCTGGCAATCGGCACCAGCCGGGGCGCGACAGTGGTGCTGCCGTTCGGATTCACCTGCAC
>CAZVLZ010000052.1:0-7138 GCA_964628345.1 uncultured Candidatus Peribacteria bacterium
CGCGAGATCGTCCGTGAAGATGTCGACGAGAGCTTCTTCACCTACGACCGTGGTTCGGGCGAGATCGTCTCGAACCAGAAGATTGGTGGTTTCCACTTCATCTTCGATGCCGAGGGCAACCTGATCAAACAGCACCAGGACTGACCTGTGCTCCATTCGTCCGGGGGGTGAGGGGGAGTGATGCATTGCAGCCACTCCCCCAGCATTTTGCTATCATACTATCTTGGATGACAGAATTTTCTCCTCCACCAGAGGATGCGCAGAATGCACAACTGTTCAAGAGAGGTCTTCTCGAAGCGTTCGAGCATCTGTTTGTGCAAACACACTGTGAGCGAGACATTGCCGAAGTAGTGAAGTCTCTGGAACAAAAACGGCCAATCGCACATCTCATGCAATCACCCAAAGGCTCATTCTCGACGATCTTTCTTCCCTTTCATGCCGGGGATCCCCGTTTTCGGGCCATCACCAAAAGTTGCCCTCTCCACCCGAAACTTCTGGAATTTTGCGCACTCGCCGGAAAAATCGAGAATCTTTCTGACACGATGGGTATCACCGGAGAAGAACCCTCCGAAGCAAACAAGGAAAAACTCCTGCCTCTCCTTAGAGAATTCCTCAGGATCTTCCCATCTTCTGAAGAATTTGAGTTGTGGCTGAAATGATCCAAACGCGCGGGACTCATCAGTATGACATCCCTTCCTTACTTTCCTTACTTTCCTTACTTTCCTTACCTCCCTGACCTACCTTACTTACCTGACCTACCTTACTTTCCTTACCTCCCTGACCTCCTCCTCCATCCCCATCCTACGTGCGGGAGAAATAATCCCGGTACCACTGAATGGTGCTCTGCAAGGCATCCTCGAAACGGAAGCGCGGAGTCCAGTGCAGAACGTTGTGCGCCTTCGACGAGTCCAGATACGGCAGCATAATCAAATTCTCGCTTTGGTGAGAGTTTCATTGCCAAATTGTAATTGTGGAGGAGTCTTGGCGTCCTATAATATCGGACTATGACAGTAACCGATTGGATCACTGTTATCGGCATTCCATCTATTGTTTGTGGTCTTGTTTACATTGGTGGAAGACTGCAAGTGCTGTCTCAACTTGATTCCGCGATGTCAAAAGTGAAGTGCAATGTATCGCTCATTGCTAATGCCCTGATTGGTGCACGCTTTGCAGGATTTGATCCCGACAAACTACAGGCATATAGCCCACTAAAAATAACGGAACACGGGGATAAGTTCTTAGATCAGATTGGCTTCAAGACATTGTTCCAAAGTCATTCAAATGAGTTCTTCAAGTGTATTGATGAAGAGCAACCAAAGACTGATTATGATATTGAAAATGCTGCTATTAAATGTGTCTTCTGCTTATTCGATCAACCATACTTTAATAAAGTCAAAGAGTATCTATACCAGCATCCGAATGAATCCAAAGACGATGTAATCAAGGTTGGTGGAATCTATGTGAGAGACCGATACATGGAACAAAAGAGACAGACAGCTGCTTAATAGTCTTTAGTAGTTCTCTACCTTAATCTAGGAAATTCCCTACATTATTATGTCATATATCACAATAATGGGAACGATACGCGTCGCTCGTTATTCCCCCCGCTTGCGGCACACCTGATTGAGGAGTTTGCCCATTTTCTCCATGGGGTCCTCGGGCAGTTCCCGCTCCACGGCCTCATCGGTCCACAGACTCATGGCCTCCACCTCCTGATCGGCCGAGAGTCCGCCCGGCATCTGCGCCACGAGTTCACGGCGGTCGGCGATCAGCCGCACGATCTGCTGATCGATCTTTTCGAGTGCGGCCAGAATGTCATCAGTCATCATCATAAAGAGGGGGTGTCGATTGTCTGCGGCATCTTTGCTGATCAGAGGGAGATTGCAATTGACAGTTCGAGAGGTTTAGGAGGCTTTAGATGTTAGAGGGATGGAAAAGGGAATACCGAGCACTCTCTCAGACCTGCCTCACTTCTACAACATCTCAAACCTCCGTACAATGAACCTATGGACAAGCGTGCCGCAGCCGCCCGCATCGACCGCCTGAAAGCAGAAATCTGGCGACTCAATCGCGCCTACTTCATCGAGAACGATCCCGCCGCCAGCGAAGACGTGCGCGACGCGCTCAAGCAGGAGCTCATTGCTCTCGAAAAGGAACATCCCGACCTCGTCACGCCCGATTCTCCCACCCAGCGCGTGGGCGCCCCGTTGGATGGCAGGCTCCCCAAAGTGCGGCACCTGTCGCCCAAGGAATCGTTGCAAGACGCCTTCAGCCGGGAGGAGATTGAGGATTGGATGGACCAGATGCGCAGGGCGCTCGGCAAGGAGCAGGCGCGCTTCGAGTGCATCGTGGAACTCAAGATCGACGGCCTCAACATCTCCATGGTGTACGAGCACCGCGACGGAACCTACCACCTGCTCCGCGCCCTCACACGGGGCAATGGCGTCGAGGGCGAAGATGTCACCCGATCGGTGCGGACGATCGAGGCTCTGCCCCTCAGCTTCACGGTGAAAAAATCCGGCCCGCTCCCCCGGTATCTCGAAATTTCGGGTGAGGTGTACATGACCAAGGCGGCGCTGAAAAAACTGAATAAAGGTCTGCCCGAGAGCGAGAAGTTCGCCAATCCCCGAAACGCCGCTGCAGGGAGCGTGCGCCAGCTCGATCCCAAAATCGCCGCGGAGCGGGACCTGCGGATCTTCTGTTACGCCATCGATCCGAAGGGCGCGGATGCCCTCGGCATCCGGACGCAGAAGGAGCTTATGGAATTTCTGCTCGAGAAGGGATTCCCGGTCCATCAGGGTTTCACGATGTGCACGACCGTCGAAGCGATCGGGAAGGTCTTTGCGGGATGGGGGAAGGAGCGGGACGATCTGCCGTTCGACATCGACGGCGTCGTCATCAAGGTGAATGACCGCCGCATGCAGCGGGACCTCGGCTCCACGGCCAAAGCACCCCGTTGGGCACGCGCGTACAAGTTCCCCGCGGAGCAGAAGACGGCGCAGGTGAAGGATATCCAGCTGCAGGTCGGGCGCACCGGCGCCATCACGCCCGTCGCGCATTTAACGCCGACATTGGTCTCCGGCTCGACCGTTGCGCGGGCGACGCTGCACAACGCGGATGAAATCGAACGGCTCGACGTGCGCATCGGAGACACGGTGGTGATCCAGAAGGCCGGCGACGTCATCCCCGAAGTCGTTTCCGTGCTCACGAACCTGCGCCCGCGCGGCACCAAGCCGTTTCGCTACCCCACGCACTGCCCCAGCTGCGGGGGGAAACTGGAGCGGCCGGAAGGCGAGGTGGTGCACCGCTGCCCCAATCCGAAGTGCGCGGCATCGCGGCAGCAACGCATCGAACACTTCGCCTCGCGCCACGCCATGAACATCGAGGGACTGGGGCAGGAAACAGTGGAGCTCCTGCTCGACGAGGGACTCATCACGGACCCGGCTGACATTTTCTCGCTCGCACAGGAGGATCTGTTGGAACTCCCGCTCTTCAAGGAGAAGAAAGCAACCAATCTGATGGACGCGATCAACCGGGCGCGCCACACGTCCCTGGAACGTTTTCTCTTCGCGCTCGGCATCCGGCATGTGGGGGCCGAGACGGCGGAGATCCTCGCGCGCTCCGTTCACTGGCCGGTCGAGAAGAAGGAGGTGGAAATGACGGGACAAACGGGGCCGCAAACCTCCCTCTTTGGAGAGAGCCACAAGCGCGTGAAGCTCCACGGCATCACCATGGAGAGCATCGTCAAAACGCTCAGGCAGATTGCTCCCGGGGAGCTCTCCGCCATCAGCGGCATCGGCCCGGTGGTCGCCGGCGCCCTCAAAGAGTGGATCGATGACGAGGATAACCAAAACCTGCTGCACAAGTTCGGCAAGGCCGGCATGATCGCCCTGCAGCCGGAAGGCAGCCACGCGCCGCAGATCTTCACCGGCAAAACCTTCGTGCTCACGGGCACGCTGCCGACGCTCAGTCGCGAGCAGGCGAAATCGCTCATCAAGGAGCGGGGCGGCAAGGTGAGTGCGTCCGTGAGCAGGAAGACGGACTACGTGCTCGCGGGGGCGGAACCGGGCAGCAAGCTGGACGAAGCGGAAAAACTCAACGTGAAGACGATCGGGGAGGCAGAGTTTTTGCAGATGGTATAAATGGTCCAAGATTTCGATTTGTATCACTCTCTATTTTGTGCGGTATCGCAAGAGCGGTTTGCGCAGAAAAAAACAGAAAAGACTCCAGTAGTGCTGAAGGAGTGTCTTGCTCATTGCCTTGAACGGCATTGCCTTCGCGTACCTCCAGACCAGAGGATTCATCGTCCTGACAAAAGAGAGAAAACTTCCATCGCAGACGGCGCGCTGAAAAGCGACATAACTCTCTCGAGCAAGATCCAGTCGTAATTGCTGATGCATGGCGAATGTATGTGATGAATGGCTGCTGCACGCCTGCACTCGCGATGGAGGATGCCATGCTCCGGCTACTTCTTTCAATGACAGGCGATACGCTAATCCTTCTCTCCTATGGAAGAATCCCGCTCGTTGAGACTGCACAACGGCTTCCGGTGATATGCGATCCAACGCAAGATGGCCATCGCGCAACCCTGCCTCGGTGATGTCCTGAATGTCCGGATGGCGGATTATCACGATATTCGTTCCTTTTGGATCGTTTCTATACGGACGCATCCATGCATCTCCGATAGAAACATCTGCCAGCTCTCCCACGACATCGTCGGAATAGTCATCGCCGATGCACTTCAAAAATCCGAGACCCCAGTTTGTCCCATAGAGATTCATCACCGGTGCCGAACGTCGGATGGCTTTGCCTGCCACTATTCCTTCCGCAACGGTGCGATATTTGCCGGCATCACATGAAGATTTCTCGCGGAATTGCATGCGGCACAATCCATCGGGATTGATACCCAGCTGCCATGCAAGAACGTGCGCATAATGGGCACTTTTGAGATGACCGCACATCAGACCGATGCAATACCGTATGCGTTCATGGATCGCAGGTTCGGTCCTGCAGAGCAAACGGACTGCTCGAACGAAGAGCGGGGTCGCCACGATTGCATACCTCCCGTGCAGTGTCTTGATTTTCTGAAGCACTTCCGACATCTCCACCGGGTAATAGCTGGATCTCGAACCCGATGCTATTTGTTCCTTCGATGTCGAAATGACATAGTGAAAGAGTTTCTTGTTTTCGGCAGTAGGCTCGCGATGATGCACGTGTATGACACCGTCGATGCTATGCTGTTTAAAAAGTTGCAGCAAAAGCCAAGTGCAATACCCTCCCGACGTCCTTTCGGCGCGTAATTGCGCTTCCGTGACATGGCCGACGTAGGTCGATATGTAGTATCCAATCCTGTCGTGGTGTCGAGCGCCACACGCCGCGAAGAGATTGTACGCGAGTTGCGTCGTTCCAATTGATCGATCCGACAGAGGACATACGTAACAAGGATCTACACTCGACTGACAGGAAGCTTGAGGGGATGCGACATAACAGCCACTGTCATTCAATGCGATCCGGCAGGGCGCCCCGTCGAGAGCGGCGCAAGCGCCACAACCCACGCAATACCCCCCATCAAGAACCGTGCGCTTCAATTCCGATACGCCGGCGCTCTCCCCAGACACAGACACTGTCACAATGTACTAGGCATAGACGCGCTGATCCACAGAATACTCCAAGGCTCTCCAGACCTCTGTTTTTGCCCATGGGAAGGATGACTCTGATTCACGAAAAGTTCTTCACAGCCAATTGCCGAAGCATCGGGAGAGCTTCGGTAATCCTCTTTGAGATTTCATTTTGGGATGAGAGCATCGCCGTAAGCGGCCGCACGAAGTCCCCGTCGGCGATTATCGCGTTCAGATTCAAGAGCAGCTCCGGCATATGCAGGTAATCGACAAAGAGGCCTTCGAACTTGTCCTGGTACGTGACACAGCAGACAGGCACGCCGACGGAGAGCAACCCGATGGAGAAGTGCATGCGCCCGCTGAGCGCGCAATCCAGTGCGCTGAGCAGCGGCTCCAGATCGGAGAGATCGTACGGAAACGGCACGAGAGAGCATCGTCCCCGCGCTTCCGGCGAAACGCCGGAGAGAATCCTCCGCAACAACCGCTCTTCATCCGGCATGTGCTCCGGACCGTACTTCACGTGCGGGATGAGCAGAAAACTCGCAGAGCGCATCCGTTCGATCGTCCGAATGCACATCTGCACCAGATCGTCCGTCGGCACGTCCGGCATATCCGCCATATTCAGCCCAAGAACGCGCTGCCCCTTCGCTCTCTCGTCTCGGACCCAGTCGATGAAGGGCTGCAGGGCATTCTGTGCGCGGGCGACGGGACGGAAGAGAAATGCAACATCCGCGGCAAGCACAATGGACCGGGAGAGGTATCGTTCCATCCGGGCCTGCGAAACGGGTTCCCGTGCGACGATCCGCACGGCGGAGGGCAGGCAGCGCAATGCAAAAACCGCCAGGCGCGACGGGTGACTGTTGAAACTGCAGTTGATGATATCCACCGGTACCCCAAACCAGAGCGCCACCCTGGCGAGAAACACTTCATGGAATACGGAGAGCACCCCGTAGTGTCCATCCAGATTATCCATGCCGAGCAGGATGAAACGTTTCGAGCGCCGCAATGCCGCGATGATCGTTGGCAGCATCCGGAGCACGCTTAAAAGTGACGCGAGCACCCGCCGGATTTTCCCGAACCACCCGGACGCGGGAGGAACTGCGCAGGTCACTCTGTCCGAAAGAGGAATGCTTGCGACAGTCGGAAAAAGGGTATTCCACAAACCCCGCTCATAGCTGAACAGCAGGAGCTTCTCCTTCTTGAGAATCTGCATGCAGGTGCTCAGCACCCGCACATCGCCCATGTTTCCGGGACGGCCCGGCAGGATGCAAACGCCTTCCTGTTCATGCTGCAGAGTGTGCATAGTCGCGGCTCATTGCCATTTCCGCAACGGACTGTACAGTGTTTCCAATGGAGTTACTAGAATCATTGCTCCTGGAGTCAGCGCAGTGGCAACATTCCCCCGCACTCTTATGTCATCCGTTGTATCCATGATCGCGAGGAGGATGCTCTCCCTGTATTGCAGTATGAAAGGGAAAGTACGATCTGGCATCAAGCTTGTTGACATTGAACAAGGAGAT
>CAZVLZ010000053.1:0-6962 GCA_964628345.1 uncultured Candidatus Peribacteria bacterium
AGGAGGAACTGGAAACGAGGACAACCGTGATGGAAGAGACGGAAGAAGAACGGGATGAAGAGGAACTGCAACGGGAAGAGCTGGAGGATGAGGAGGAGCTACTGCTGGAAGATGATGAAGAGGAACTGCTGCTGGAGGAACTGGAAGATGAGGAGGAGCTGCTGCTGGAAGATGATGAAGAGGAACTGCTGCTCGAGGAACTGGAGCTCGAAGAGACGAGAATACCAATGGAACTGATGGAAGAAGCGCTACTGGAAGAGCTCGATGGGGTGCTGCTGGAGGAAATCGAGGAGGAGGTGCTGGAGGATAGGAAAGAAGAACTCGAAATTGAAGAGGAGCTGCTGCTACTGGAGGAGCTGGAGGAGGAAGAACTGCTGCTGCTGCTGGAGGAGCTGGAAGAGGAGGAACTGCTGCTGGAGGAGCTGCTCGAAGAGCTGGCTGATGAAGAAGAATCCTGTAGAGGATCATTGATACACATGAGCTGGATACAATCCCCCGTACAATCACCGGCACCGCAGGAACCGCCATTGTTGAAGACAGGGAGGGTGCCAGGCGGGCAGCCTGAACCACCACCGCTGTCCACCATGCGCGCACAGTTGCAGTCACTCCCCAAATCGACCGTACAAGAAAAACCCTGAGGACATCCGTTGCCTCCCGCCGGAGCACAGGAACTCTGGGAACTGGATGAAGAGGAACTGCTGCTGGAGGAACTGGATGAGGAGCTGCTCGAACTGCTGCTATTGGTGCAGGTGCAGAATGCCGTGCACATCGTGGGATCATCGGGATTGCACGAAAGTTCCGCCGTGCACGTTTGTCCGCCAAGACAGTAGCCGCCACATGTGGGATATAGGGCTGCTCCGCATTCAGTACAGTTTTCCGGTGTGCAGGTTACGCAATATCCTGAATACGGACCACCTTCCATCGGAAACCACATTCCGGCACATGCCTCTGGACTCACATTAGGATCCTGTAGACAGCATACATCGTCGGCAACCAGATAAGCCTGCTGCAGAGAGAACCTCAATGCATTCTGATTCAAGTGCTGCAGGATCACAATTGCACATGTGGCAACCGCCAGTACGAATCCACACAGCGCCATTGGTTGGAATCGTGAGAACGAAGACATCCTCATTTGTCACTGTACCACGCGGAAAACGCCAACTGCTGCAGTGAGAAGTTGCTGGAAAGCAGACATAGTTCGTACTACAACTTCTGCTTTCTCCGTGCCCACGCAAATCCTGCCGCGGCACCCGCCGCAATAACCGCCACCGACGCGGGACCCGTGTTGCCGACGGGCCCGGAGGGCGTGACGTACGGCGTCACCGATCCATAGAAAGACGGGAAGTACTGCTGCCCCTGTCCCTGCTGCGTTGCAGGACCCCATCCCTGCACTCCCGGGAAGACAATGGTCTGCAGACCCGTTCCTGGCATCCGCATACCACCGGGTGTCTGCGCGCCTCCGCCCACCTGCGTCCCACCAGGTATCGTCATGCCACCAGAGACAGAACTGCCCTGCAGGAAGAGCGCTCCCTGCGACCCCGCACCATGTTCCGGTCCCGTGCCCGCCGACTGCAGACTGCCTGACACAGACATTTCCCACTGGCACAGGTGCGAGCAGCCATCGGAGTCGGTCTGATTGCCGTCATCGCACTGCTCACCTTGTTCCACGATGCCGTTGCCGCACGTCTCCGCGCCGCCCACCATCGATACCCACTCGCGCTGGCACGTGGAGCCGCATCCGTCATTGTCGGTCGTATTGCCGTCATCGCATTGCTCTCCCGGATCCAGCACGCCGTTGCCGCACCGGATGAGATTGCCGACACAGCGGCAGCGGGAGAAATCGCAGGTCTGATCATTGCTCGAACAGGCCACATTGATTTCGCACTGTTCACCCGGATTCTGCACGGCATCCCCGCAGGCCGGCTGATTTTGACACCGGCAACGCGGAAAGTCGCAGGACCAGCCGAAGGGGCAGGCCATCCCCACTTCACACTCCTCCCCCACTTCGACATTGCCATCACCGCACACCTGATCCGGGGACAGCTCGGCGCAGACGCACTGACTCAAGTCACAGGCTTTGGACGGATCTGCGCAGGGACTGCCGATCTCGCACTCCTCTTCTTCGGTCAGCTCCGCGTCGCCGCACCGCTGTTCCCAGGGAATACAGTGACAGCCGGAGAAATTGCAGATTTCGTCTTCCGCGCACGGCGTACCGATATCGCAATCCTCGCCGCTGTCCACCTGCGCGTTGCCGCAGAGTGTCGTCACCGCATCAAGAACACAGCTGCAATTCGCCAGATCACAGATCTCTTCGATGCTCTGGCAGGGCTGTCCCAGATCGCACTGCTCCTGCGCATCGAGAACGCCGTTTCCGCAACTCACTGTGGAAGCGCCCTGACACCGGCAACTGAGGAGATTGCAGTACTGGCCGGTCGCGCAGTGGCTATCCTGCTCGCACTGCTCGCCCGCGCCGAGAATGCCATTGCCGCATCCAACGCTCTGCTCGCAGAGACAGTTGACGCAGGAAGATCCGGTGGGACATGCGTCGTTCACTTCACACTGCTCGCCGCGCTCGAGCGAACTGTTGCCGCACCGCGCCACGTCCACGCACACACAGGACTGGCACTGTGCCCCCTCACCGCAGGGATGGTTGCGTTCGCACTGTTCCTGCGCCTCGATGGTCCCGTTGCCGCAGTTGCCGCCGGTATCCTCGTGGCAGAGACAGTTGAGCGTGCAGAAATTATCGGCGGGACAATCGTCGTCAGCTTCGCACTCCTCATCATTCGCGGCATTCACGACCAGATCACCGCAGTAGGCAGGCGTGTAACACTGGCAATTCGAGCAGTACCTGCCTGTCCCACAGGTGTGGCCCGCCTCGCACACTTCCGATCCCTCTAGAACGCCATTCCCGCAGAGCCACGTTGTGGCAAAAGACGAAGTGGTGGAAGTGGAGGAGGAAGACGCAGAAATTGTGGAAGTGGAGGAAGAGGAAGAGGAAGAGGAAGAGGTGGTTTCAGTCACCACGCTGCACGAGCAGGATGCCGTGCACGTGTAGCCTGAAAGGCAGGAGTAGCCGATCTCGCACTCTTCCCCTGGCTCCATTTCGCCGTTTGCGCAGATGGCAGGCGGAAGAGAGACAGAAGAGCTGCTCGATGAACTGGAACGGGAGGAGGAGCTGCTCGAGGAAGAAGATGAGGAGGAACGGGAGGAGGAGCTGCTCGACGAGCTGAGAGAGGAGAAGCTGCTCGAGGAAGAGCTGGAAGAAAGAGTGGGGCACGGCTGGTTCACCGGGACGGAAATGACGGTCCCATTCGGGCCGGGGCAATCTTTGTAGGTCACGGTGGCGCTCGACGGATACGCGCTGCTAGAGGAGCTGCTGCTCGACAAGCTGAGAGAGGAGAAGCTGCTCGAGGAAGAGCTGGAAGAAAGAGTGGGGCACGGCTGGTTCACCGGGACGGAAATGACGGTCCCATTCGGGCCGGGGCAATCTTTGTAGGTTACGGTGGCGCTCGACGGGTACGCGCTGCTGGAGGAGCTGCTCGATGAACTCGAGACACCGGACGTCTCGCCGTAACGTGCCGAGCAGATGTTGACCGTATCGCAATCGTTCGGGCAGATGCCCTGTCCTATGCCCGTAAATACCAACTGGATTGTCCCGCTGACTCCGTAAGATGTCGGACAGACAGCCGTTTCGCTGTTGAGGAAAACCGGCTCACGGACCTGGTCCCCATCGAGATCCGGAATAGTGATGAGGAACGGCACGGGATTGGCGGGATTCGGCCACCCCCGAAAATCCGGCTTGATGGAGTAGAAAGTGATGTATGGATTCGAGAGATTGATCTTCACGAGATTCCCGACAGTGGAAATGGAGTAGAAGGCCATATCGGACAGGCCTTGGTAGGCGTCTGCGGGATCGCCTGCGGCCAGCGCCAGATCGTTGCGTCCGTCTTTGTTCATGTCACCGGCGTTGGCCAGACTGAGCGGTTTGGCAAACTGGTGCATGTCGAACGCGCTGTAGTTCTGTGGTATCCAACGTGAAGAATTCACGGACCCATCAGCGTTGAGGAAGATCATGACATTATTCACAACCAGGAGCCTCCTGCCGTCACTGAAGAGATCGCCGAATGATGCCATCGCCGTACCAAAGCGAAGAAAACTGTCTTTAACGGAAGCCTTGTCGGGGTCATCGTTGTCGATCAATGCGGTGGCGTTGTGGCCGAAGAACGCCACGGCGGTGATGGTCTTCGATGCTTTCATCGATCCGTCGCGATTCAGAAAGAGAAGATGCACCCGCCCGCCTTTCAGCTGATCTTGCGGCGTCGATGTATTCGGATAGAAATCTTTCGAGGAGGTCCCTACGGCCAGGTCGGGGATTCCGTCTCCGTTAAAATCTCCGAGACCAGCAAGAGAGGCGCCGAACTGGTGCGTGCTGTAGGTCATTCCAGCGTCCTGCTGGGTAATCTCCTTCCAGCTTTTCACAGTGCCATCCCGCCTGAGGAAGAGGATGTAAACAGATCGCTGGCTTGTCTGTAGCGTTCCCTCCGAGGCACTCACGGCAATATCCTTCACGCCATCACCGTCCACATCGCCCAGAGCCGCCACAGCCATGCCAAGACGCTTCGCGCTCTGCCGTCCCGTCACGAGTCCGCCTGTGCCCTCGAAGATCCGCGTCAAGGACTTCAGGGAGCCATTGGGATGCAGCGAAACAATTGCCACCTCGCTTGCGTGATCCTCGCTATACGTCTGCAGAGGCCCGGCCATGACAATATCCGGCCCTCCATCGGCATTGAAATCGCTCAAATCTCCCAGCCCCACCTGTGACATCGTGAGCACCGAACCGGCAAAAGGAACGGTATGGAGGGGGCCGGGCACAAACATCGGATTCAGTTCCCCCACGTTGCAGGTACCGTTGCCGCAGGTCGGGAGTGTTGCGAGCGGGGGGGGAGGTTGCGTGGGGTCCGCCGTGATGGTCCCGGCTGCGGGAGCGCACCAGTTGCAGTCCTTGGGGCAGGCATTGAGTGATTGCGAGAAGAAGATGTGTACGGCTCCCTGCTCAGAAAGAACCTGACTGTTCGTGCAGGCATTGCTATGGGCATCACCGATGATGAGCTCCTGCTTTCCGTCTCCATCCATATCGGGCAACGATCCGAGTGCGCTAAAGGCCTGCCGTGAGACAAATTGAGAGACCTCACCTAAATCGGATGCACGAATGATCCGCGTACTCTTCACTGTTTTGTCGCGGTTGAGGTAGAGAATCCAGATGACGACGGCATAGCGGGAATCGGAAGAGGATGGCGCAACGCTCGCAGCCAGATCCCCCACCCCATCGCCGTCCCAGTCGCCGAGTCCCGTGAGCAGCGTGCCAAAACCGGCCAGGTTATTACTGTCGCTCCCCAACGAAAAGCTGGTCCCCGCTACGATCTTCGCTTTCGACGCGACGGAACCATCGCTGTTCAACGAGAGGATCCATAATCCGGTCTCCCCATTTTCGACGGACACCGAATAGCGTACCGCAATCTCCTTTTTACCATCACCGTCCAAATCCCCCAATGCCGCAATAGCCCCGTCGAATGCACTGACGGCTTCGGGATTTTTCAAAGGGAAGCCATCTCCTTCCGAAGGAATGGTATGCGATTGCAGCTGAACCATTTCTGCATACGGATCCCAGTTAGTGCTCGAAACGATCTTCACGACGCCATTGCCGTAGGGTGTTTGGTCGGGATACCCCAGAGCAAGCTCCGGAACACCGTCCCCATTGATGTCGCCGATGTTCACGATATTGCGGGCCTTTCCGGGCGAAATGCAGGTAGAGCTGGATCCATTGCCGATCTCAACCGCCGTCCCCGATCGCCCGCAATGACCATCGTCGTATTCATAATAATCGAGAGCGGCGTTGTACGCCATTATGTCGTTCCGAACATAGGCAAACGCGGAGGCATACGCGTCTCGGTGTTGTAAGTTCGGGTTGGGCACGCCTCCTCCTCCCGTTATCTCTTTGAGCGATCCGTCGGGATTCAGTTTGGCTGTGAGTAAAACAGGACCATTACTCATCGGAGTATCTGTCACGTTCGAGCCGATCGCAAGGTCAGGAACGCCATCGTTGTTCACATCCCCCCCGTAAGCAACCATCCTTCCGAAGTCGATGTAATGGCCTTCATCGCCGTATACCGTCGTAAGCAAAGAGGGGTTGGAAATCCGTATCGTCGCTTTCTCCCCGATCTCGCAACGAGCATTGCCACAGACGGCCGGTGGAGCCACCTGCGCCTGCCAGCGCCGCCCGCTCCCCCCGATGAAATTGCCGACCACGACACCCGTCGCAACGAGTGCGAGAATCGTGAGGAACCGCCGGGAACGTGGGAGGGAAAAGAGCATGCACTTCACGGAGTACTGCGCCAGCGGGCACAGCGGGCCATGCCACCCGGACAACGGCACGTATTCACATTGCAGGTCGCTGTTCCCTCGCAAGGCAGTTGCGGAGTCGTGATGCCGTCCTCGCAATCCTCGCCAGCCTCGATACGGTAGTTGCCGCAGGTGGAAGCTTGAGCGGGCACCTGACCCAGGGGAGTGCACGTACACGTGCGCGTGTCACAGCTGAACCCGTTGTGGCAGCACATCCCCAGTTCGCACTCTTCCGCTCCTTCGGCCACAGCATTGCCGCACACGGCGGGCACCTGTGCAAAGGACGAACTGGAGGAAATACCCGTAATGGGAACACCCATGGCGGACGTGGAAGAGGACGAACCGGGCATGAAGCAACGACACGTTTCATAATTGCATTGGAATTGCGTGCAGGGCGCGACGAAACAATCGATCGCGGCGCAGGCAATCCCCTGTTCGCACTGCTCGGACCCTTCTTTGACGCCATTCCCGCAGGAAGCCGCCTGTGAAGAAGAGGAACCTGTGCAGTCAGTGGCGCAATTGCAGCGGTTCTCGCCGAGCCCGCACTGGCCGTCCCCGAGGGG
>CAZVLZ010000054.1:0-1914 GCA_964628345.1 uncultured Candidatus Peribacteria bacterium
GAGAGCAGACGATTCAAGAGCCGGATGCGCGCGTAGAGCTTGTTGAGCTTGAAGGCGCCTCCCGGGTGGCTGCTGCTGGGGATGGAACGGATTTGGGCGCGCAACGTTCCGACCTCTGAACGGATAACCTCTGCCAATTTCTTCTGCATAATTTCCTCGCTTGGCAGGGCGGCAATGGCCTGGTCCCGCGGCGAAATCGTGCGCGTGCCCGCGGTACCGGTCTGCATCTGGCCGCCTGTACCGCCGCCCATGTCGCCCGATTTGTCTTCACCCATGCGCTCGCTCATCTGATCAATTAAATTCAGGGTATCGAGCAGGCTCCCGATCTTCTCGGGTTGCGTGACCGTGAGCACAAGCTTCGGTGCCAACGGAGCGGACTCGGTGTGTCTGTCGGGAGTGTTCCCAGCCATCGCTACTATTTTCTCTCAAAACGGCTTAAAAGTCAAAGGAATCCCAGTTCCAGCTTGATTGAGTAGGAGGCGCAATAGTCTGTTATCTGTCGTAGTGGTCTGCACCAAATTGTGTGAGCAGCACTCTGAATGATTCCCGGTATTCATCGCTAGAGTGGTGCACGTGTTCCACGCCTCTGTCGCTGATGAGCCTGAGCTGCTCATTGCGCGGAAGGCCATGGGTTGCGACAACATCTTCAAAACTTGCGAGATCGGCTCTCATTTTTGCGCTGGCGGAAAGAATCTTGTGTTCATCCCAGAGCACATACGCGAGGCTGGCCGTGTCGCGAACCATGATGCCTGTACAGCCGTCGTTGAGGAGTTGGTCTGCGATTTGTGACTCTTGCATGATGCTCCGGAGGATGAGTTTCTCCATGTGTCCGCGTTCAAAACGGCGTACATCGCGGCTATCATGGCTCGAAAGGAGAGTGACCGTGCTGTATTCGCCGAATAGGCCAATGAGACTGTCAAAAAGATCCAAAAGCCGTGACCTGGTTTCGGATATTTGCAGGGTGGGCACATCTGTCCCAAGGACGGGATCATCACAGTCGTCATGCCGGTATCCGCGTTCCGGCCTGACCATTACATCGTACGATGGGCTGACGGCGCCGGTGAGGACGAAATCGCCATATCTCCTGATGGCGAAGTGTGTTTCTTTCTCTTCGTCCGTCAGGTCATCGAAGCTGGATGGCCCGATGTCACCGGTGTATGGTTTCTTGGGTGCCATGAAAGGGGATTGTAGAGCCGTTTTCAGCTGTTTAAAAAGCATGTTGTCGCTTTTGTGCGCTATGCTATAGGCACTTTCCATTCTCTCTATGGCAGAACGCACGCTTTTCCACAGAATCCGCGACCACGAAATCCCCGCAACCATCGTCTTCGAGGATGACGAGGTGCTGGCATTCAAAGACATCCATCCCAAGTCACCCACGCACCTGTTGTTCATCGCCAAAAATGACAGCGATTTCGTGCCGTCTATCGATGATCTCACGGAGCAGACGGCGCACGTTCCCGGTCTTCTCATTCGCAAGGCACAAGCCTTTGCCAAGGCGCACGGCATTTCGGGCTATCAGCTCAAGTTCCACGTCGGCAAAGATGGCGGGCAGGAGGTGTTCTATCTGCACCTTCACTTTTTGAGCGGGCAGCCATTGCAGGGGTAGGAGTGTGCGGAGGAATCGTTTGTTACATCCGTGCAAGGTGTAATGTTTTTTGACGTTCGGCTGTATTCCGCAATATCTCTGTCATTCCGAGTTACCCGGTGGATGTATTCGTTTGTCGAAAGAGTGAACATGCCTTGTGTCGTCTTCCGGCGGACATTGACGCCCTCTCCAGCTTTTTCTAAAAGAAGGCATCTTCTTTCCCCCCTTTGCACATGCACCTCTCCGATTCCGCACCCACCGCACCGTGTTCCCAGTATCCCGAACGTGTCACGACGTTGCCGCGCTTGGGCCGCGACGTTGAGGACTGG
>CAZVLZ010000054.1:1924-4433 GCA_964628345.1 uncultured Candidatus Peribacteria bacterium
TCTGAACGGGGGAACAGTGGTGTCTGACCGCAGAATCGGTGACGCGCAGAAAGTGCATGCACATGCGCTGACGCTGCGGACGATCGGCGGGAACGGTCAGGCAGATCAAGAGCTTCCGGCGGAGACGCTCGCGAAGGCCGCGGAATACGCACGTTTACTGGGCTGGACGGTCGCCGACGAGGCATGAGCGGAGGCTCTAAGAATCTCCGCAATGGAGATGCAATGCGTGATCACGCGCTGAAGCCCGCCTTCTCTGCCTCCTTTTCCGTCTTGAAGTACACACGGTTCTCCTCTTTGATCTTCTGGCCGGCGGCTGAATCCAATGCGTAGTACTTCTTGCCGGTCTTGGATGCGACGAACTTTGCCCCGTCCGCGGAAGATTCCTCGGCTGGGAAGAGGGCTTCCTGCTTGGTTTTCTTGGATGCTTTCTTCTCTTCGTTCGCATTTTCCGCTCCTGTCTCTTTCGCTTCTTTGACCTCTTTTTCCTTGGCCGCCTCTTCCTCGTGCTCGCGCTTGATGCGTTCCATGGTCTCTTTGTCGATGGGGAGCAACGCCTTGATCGAGAGACCGATGCGGCGCTCGTCGATGTCGATGTTGATCACCTGCGCGTCCACCTTCTGGCCGATCGTCAGCACTTCGGAGGGGTCCGTCACCTTGTGGTGGGCGATCTCGGAGAGGTGCACGAGGCCGTTGATATCCCGCTCCAATTTGAGGAACGCTCCATACTCGGTGAAGCGCACGATCGTGCCCTGCACGCGCTTGCCCACCGGGTAGCGCTCCGCCACCTCCTCCCACGGATCCTTGGTAAGCTGCTTGATCGAGAGCGAGATTTTGTCCCCGTCCATGCCGATGATCTTCACCGTCACCTTGTCGCCCAGTTCTGCATGTTCCGCAGGATTGCGTACGTGACCCCAGGCGATCTCGGAGATGTGCACGAGTCCTTCCACGCCGTCGAAGGATACGAAGACGCCGTACTTCACGATGCCGCTCACGATGCCGTCCTTCACGTCGCCCACCTTCAGGCTCTCGAGGGCTTTGGCGCGCTCCTCCGCCATGGCCTCGCGCTCACTCACGACGATCTTGCCCGCCTCCTCATCCATCGTGATGATCTTGACGGTGAAGGTGTGACCGACAAATTTCTTCAGTTTTGAGATGATTTCCGAAGCGTCGGCGTTGTTCACGCGGGGGTAGTTACTGGGGGCGAGCTGGCTCACGGGCAGGAAGGTGCGGATGCCGTCGATGTTCGCAAGCAGTCCGCCCTTATTCGCTTCCTGTGCCGTAAATTCCATGGTGCCATCCGCCTCCACCAATTTGTGGAAGCGCTCCCAGGCTTTCTGCTGGCTGGCCATTCGCAGACTCAGGACGATCATTCCTTCGTCGTTCTCCTCTTCGAGCACGAGGGCGCTCACCTCCGCGCCGATCTGCAGACTGCGGAACGTATTAAAGGAATCGCGCAGTTCCCGCCCCGATACGATACCGGTCTGCGTGCCGCCGATATCGAGGAGCAATTTATTCTTCGCCTTGAAGACCACGATGCCTTCGACCAGTTCGCCCGGGCGCACGCGCACGATGGGCGGCGCGGACGCGAGGAGCTGATCCATGACGGAATTTTGGGCTGGGACGGTGCGTGCCATAGGAAAGAGGGGGTGCGGGGGGAAGGAGTAGAAGATCGTCGTTCCCGCACGAGCAGCGACGTCGGCGGTAGCTTCCCACTTCGGGGCACGGGGAGTCAAGAGAGAGGACAGAAAAGAAATAGAGGAAATAAAGAATGAAAGGCAATAAAAGAAGAAGCAATGAGGATCACCGATCTCTTTTATTTCCTCTCTTTCTTTCGTGCATCACAGAACCAATTCCGCCGTGTTCAGATCTGAAATCTTGCTCAGTTTCTGTTCCTGGCTCGTCCCGGGGTTGTAGACCTGGTAGTAGAGTTCGAGGAGTTCGCGGGTCGAGAGGCGGCGCGAGACGAGACCGACGTTGTTGAGTCCCGCCTCCACCAAGTTGATACGATCGCGCAGGGGAGTGATGCGTTTCTCGAACATCTGGTGACGCGCGAGTGCTTTGCCCGCGGAGTCATCGATGCCGATCCATTCGAGGAATGTGGCGATGAGCGATTTGTGCTGCGGGTGTTCGTCTAAGGGGATCACGACGTAGAAGCGTTTCTGCATGATGTCCGCTGCCTCGACGATGCGTTCGATGAACGTGGCGTACTCTTCCGTCTGTTCCTTGAGGAGTTCGTTCGGTTGCGCTTTCGCCCTGCTGCGGAGTTGTTCGATGTAGGGATCGATGTTGATCTTCGTCGACCGGATGGAGACCTGCAGAGGGAAGTTGAGCGTGTTCACGAATGCCTGGTATCCGGCGATGATGCCCTTCTGCTCCGTTTCGCTCTTGAGGTTGAAGTTCAGCGCTTCCACGAGCAGCACGGCTCTTAAGCCCCCGTTCTTGAGCACCACGGTGTCGTTGCGGATTTCCGCAATGGGGAGGAACCGCTGCGTGGCTGCCTTGGAAAGTC
>CAZVLZ010000054.1:4443-6904 GCA_964628345.1 uncultured Candidatus Peribacteria bacterium
TGCGGTTACGCACCGTATCCTTCGGCTTCTTGCCGTGAGGAGCCTCAGGCGCGTGATCCGTTGAGCTGGCCATGTGTTCGGAAACGTCGGGTGTCATGCGTGGGCGCCGGAAGGGGGCAGAATATCCTGCAGGGTTTGGCCAGGGGACTGTGCCGGTTCGTCGGTGAGGGCGGGGTCGTCGGGCATGCTGATGTCGTCAAAGAGGGGAGTGCTCTCTTTCGTCTCTGCACGCACACGACTCTGATCCACCGGTCGTGGCACCACCGTTTCCGGGGGAGGAACGATGGTCGGTGCCTCCTCAGGACTCTGCGCGGCGCTCAACGGTCCCAAATCCAGGATGGCGCTCAGCTCCTCCAGCTTCTCCCGGTGCGGTTGCAGGACCACCTGGTTTTTCTTCTTTTCCTCCGCGGCGGAGAAATACCGGAAGTTGATGGAGATGCCGCGGCGGGGGGACCACGTCCGCAAGGCCGGTTTCTCCAGTCTCTCCAGCATGAGGAAGATGAAGCGCATGAGTCCGATGCCCTGGATTTTCACGAAGGAGAAGACCAGGCCGACCATGAACGGTGTCCAGCAGAGGATCGTCACGGGGATGCTCGTTTCGCCCATTTGGTTCCGCGCGGCCATCATGATGGCGTAGCTGATCCCGCCGGAGAAGATCAGGATGATGAGCTGACGCAGCGTGACGGGACCGACAATGCGGTCCTCCACGTAGACGTTCTGCGGAATTTTGACGGCTTCGATCGGCATAAATCGAATTAGTATAGCACATTTCTCCTGTTTCCTTAAGTCTTTGCCTGCTCTCTGGCCTGTTCTTTCCCTTACGAAAGAGAGCCCCGGGAAGGGGGCTCTCTATTACAAAGCCATAATTTTGTGATCACGCCACCTGCACCTTTTCACTTTCCACGGGAGCTTCCTCCTGTTTTGCGGAGTTCCCGGGGAGGATGGTGATGTGATCATCGTCCTTGCGGGCGATGACGATCGTGTCGCCGGGGCGGAAGACGCCCTTCAGGATCTCTTCGGCAATTTCGTCCTCCACCTTTTCCTGTATCACGCGGCGGACGGGGCGTGCGCCGTAGGCGGGGTCGAATCCCAGTTTGGCGAGGACGGCGATGGATTTTTGATCCGCCTTGATGGTGAGACCCTGCGCCTTCAGCCGTTCAGCGAGCAGATCCAGATGCATCTTCACGATCTTCTGGATATGTTCCTGGTGGAGAGCATTGAAGACGATGATGTGGTCGAGACGGTTGAGGAACTCGGGCCGGAGCCGGTCCTTGAGTTCCGCCATGACCTCTTCGCGCTTCTCCTCGTAATTCTTCTCGTCGGCCGAGGCCTCACCTTCGAGTTTAAAGCCGATCTTGGCAGCCTGCTTGGTGAGCTTTTCGGCGCCGATGTTGCTGGTCATCACGATGATCGTGTTGCGGAAGTCCACCTGCTTTCCCTGTCCGTCGGTGAGCGTTCCGTCTTCCATGATCTGCAGGAGCAGGTTGAAGAACTCGGGGTGCGCTTTCTCCACTTCGTCGAAGAGGACCACGGAGTACGGCTTGCGGCGCACGGCTTCCGTCAGCTGGCCGCCCTCCTCGTAGCCCACGTAGCCGGCGGTCGTGCCGATCAGGCGCGAGACGTTGTGCCGCTCCATGAACTCGGACATGTCGATCTTGATGAGGGCATCTTCGCGGTTGAAGATCTCGCTCGCGATGGTGCGCACGAGCTCGGTCTTTCCCACGCCCGTGGGGCCGAGGAAGAGGAACGAGCCGATGGGTCTGCGTGAATCGGAAATCCCAACGCGGCTGCGGCGGATGGCGCGGGCGACTTTTTGAATGGCTTCGTCCTGCCCGATCACGTGCTTCTTTAAGATCAGTTCGAGATTGGCGAGGCGCTTCGATTCGGATTTGAGCATCTTCGTGACGGGGACGCCCGTGATGCGGGCGAGCGTGTGCGCGATGTCGTCACCCGTGATCTGAATGGGCGTACGGCGGTCGCCGTCCGCTTGTGACTGCAGCTCTTTCAGTTTTTCCGTGAGCTGCTGCTGTTCCTGCTTCAGCTTGAGCGCCTGGTGGTACTTCTGCTCTTTGACCGCGAGCTGTTGCTTTACAACGATCTTCTCGAGCTTCTCTTCGATCTTCTTCAAGTCCGGTGAGATGTTCTGCTGGATGCTCTTGCCGGCAGCGGTTTCGTCCAAAAGGTCGATGGCCTTGTCGGGCAGGAAACGGTCGGCCAGGTAGCGCTTGCTCAGGACCACCGCCTTTTCCAGCGCATCATCCGTAATGGAGAGGTGATGGAACTCCTCGTACGTCGGGCGGATGCCCTGCAGGATCCTGATCGTGTCCTCGACACTGGTTTCTTCCACTAAAATCGACTGGAAACGGCGCTCGAGGGCCCCGTCCTTTTCGATGGTGCGGTACTCTTCCGTCGTCGTGGCGCCGACCACCTGGATCGCACCGCGGCTCAAGGCGGGTTTGAG
>CAZVLZ010000055.1:0-3066 GCA_964628345.1 uncultured Candidatus Peribacteria bacterium
CATTTGCGCGGATCGCTTTCGCCTTCATCCACGATGCCATTGAGGTTCTTGTCTTCACCCAGCACCTGCGTATTGCGTCCGGTTCCGATCTTCATGAGTCCGTCCGGCAACCCATCGCGGTCGGTATCCCATTTCACAGGATCGGTCTCTGTGGTGTCGATACGACCGTTATGGTTGGCATCCTCCAGACCATCGATCAGTCCGTCACCGTCCGTATCGCGCCGGGTGGCGCTGGAGTGCAAAAAGAAAAGTTCGCGGCCATCCGACACGCCGTCTCCGTCGGAATCAGCGACCCGTGGATCGGTGCCGTATTCCTTTTCCACCTGATCATTGGCCTCGTCATCATCCGGATCGAGTCCGATGGCGAGCGGAACCTGGGACATGATGTAGCAAATACTGCCCGGCTCAAATGTTTCTATTTCATGCTCAATGCGTCCGGCAGGGCGTTCGCGGAGCTCATTGAGGTCTTCCTCCGTCAGATTGTCCGGAATGGAGAAACGGTCGCTGAGTTTGATCCGGTACTCCTCATCACGCGTCTTGCGTTCCCCTTCCGAGAGGAACACTTTTCCGGGGAGCCGGTCACTCGCAATGGCTTTGCTCTGGTCGTAGTTCTCGGGCAGGCAGTATCCCCAGTAGCGAATGTCCGGGTCGTACGAACCGAGGAGGATGCGCCGGAGGATGGGTGTGGTGTCGCCGGGCAACATGAAAATAACGTTCGTGTGCGGGGGGATAGTCGCGCCGCTCCCCGTCATGCTGGCGTCGATCACGCGCCACTGCACTTCTTTGCGGTAGGCAGCGGGAACCAGACGACCCTCGAGAGGCGCAGCATTTCCGTCGAATCCAATGAAGGCATATCCCACGATGAGCAGACAGAGTCCGCCCAGGGAGAGGGTGCTCCATCCGAGGAATGTCCGGGAGAGAGAGGTACTCAGAGCCATCGGAATATTATACCACAGGCGTCGTATCGGTGCTATGCCGCAGGAAGGCCGATCCTGAGCTTCTTCGCTTGTTTGGAATGGTTCCGACGAACGTATCTCCGAGAAACCTAATAAGCTAACAAGCTCGTCCTTGTCCTCTCTTGCTTCTCAGTCTCCTCTCCGCGATTCTGCTTGTCGTGCCAAAGGACCTCTATGCCGTGCTCGGGGTGGAACGCAGTGCCTCCAAGGAGGACATCAAGAAGGCGTACCGCCGTCTGAGCAAGGAGCATCATCCCGATCGTCACAAGGGGGACAAAGCCGCGGAGCAGAAATTTAAGGAAGTGAATGAGGCGTACGAGGTGTTGAGTGACGAAAAGAAGCGCGCGATGTATGACCCGTTCGGCACGACGGGCGGTCCGGGATCGGGAGGGGCGAACGGAGCGGGAGGAGGAGCGGGTCCGTTCGGCGGATTCAATTTTTCGGGCTTCAGGCCAGAAGATCTGGGCGGCTTCGGTGATCTCTTTGAATCATTTTTTGGCGGCGGTGGCGGGGCGAAGAGGGGTCGGCGTGAGCAGCGCGGGCGTGATCTGCAGGTGGAAATCGAAGTGGCATTTGCCGATGTCGTCCGGGGCGTGGATCGGGCGCTCACGCTGGAGCGCCAGCGTCCCTGCAAGAAGTGCGGAGGTTCCGGAGCCGAGGAGGGAACGAAACAGGTGACGTGCCGCGAGTGTGGAGGAACCGGGGAGATCACGCACACGACGCAGTCGTTCTTCGGCACCTTCCGTCAGGCGTCCGTCTGCGAAACGTGCAGAGGGTCGGGGAAGACGCATGAGCATCCGTGCAAGAATTGCGGCGGGGACGGGAGAGTACGTTCGCGGGAACCCCTGACGATCCACATTCCTGCGGGCATGCAGGACGGTCAGACGCTTCGGGTGCGCGGAGAGGGCGAGGCGGGCGTGCGGGGTGGAGCAGGCGGAGATCTGTACGTGACGGTCCGCATACGTCCCGATCCCGCGTTCGAGCGCGACGGCGATGACATCCGTTCGGCCGTTTCGATTGCCGTCACAGAGGCGCTGCTCGGTACCGAGATTGTCGTTGCGACCGTGCACGGCTCCGTCACACTCTCCGTGCCTGCCGGAACGCAGCCGGGGCAGGTATTCCGCCTCAAGGGCAAGGGCATGCCGATCCTCAATACGAGCCGTCTGGGCGATCAGTACGTGACGGTGAACGTCGAAATTCCGACGCGCCTGAGCAGGGCTGAGCAGAAGTTGATCGAAGAGTGGAAGAGGCTACGCGGATGAGTGCTGATTGACGCAGCAGCAGAGGCCCCTTACTTTACGAGCGGATACCTGCTTCTTACGGTGAGATTCTTTCCAGACCTCCTCTCCGCGCTTGGGTATTACCAATTAGTTTTTCTAATACCAGTTGTCCTTGGATTTTTGCTCTACAGTGCCGCAATTGTACGCTGGCCTTTCCGTGGCTTTGCCCGAAAAAGATACTGGCGCATCGTTTTCCTGTGGTCGCTTTCCGCACTTCTGACTCTCTCTGTCTTCATGCTGGGATCATTTGTGTTTGTGATGTGGTGGGTGACGCAGATCGATCCGTGAATCTTTGTGTCTGCGGGCCGACAGAAGCTCATTGAAAAGAGGGGGAAGTTTCGCGAGTGAGACAGTCGCTTTAAGCGATAAGCCGGAAGCACTTTTCTTATAGCTTATGTCTTACAGCTTACGTCTTCGTTATACATCCAAATTCTCGAATCCTGCTTCGTCCTTCGAGGGTTCCGCCATAATCGGCGACAGTTCTTCTCCGACCGCCGGACCTTTCTTGCCCTTGAGGCGCAGCACCACCTGTCGATAGTCGCCCTCACCAATACTCTCCGTCGTGAGGTCGCTGAATTGGGGATTATTGGCAATGTGCAGATGCACGATGCGTCGGAAGTACGGGCTCATGGGCGCCAGTGCCACGCGGGTTCCCGTACGACGCACGAAGTCGGCCTTGTTCTCGGCAATCTTCTTCACCTTGTCCTCCTGCTCGCGGCGGTACCCATCCACGTCCAAAACCAGAAAAGGACTCTTCTCCAGATTCTCTTTGCTCCTCAGGATGGATTTGAGGAGGTGTTGCACGGAGTTGAGTGTTTCGCCGTGCCAGC
>CAZVLZ010000055.1:3076-6063 GCA_964628345.1 uncultured Candidatus Peribacteria bacterium
AGGCGGCTTGCGGCCGAGGACGTGATGTCGACGCGCGTGAAGCCCTCTCCTTCCGTTTCGTGAACGGTAATCGCATCGAACGGGATATTGAGGAGCCGTAAGAGGTTGCCGAGGATGTCTTTGATCAGTACGTCGTGCATCGGGAGCGGAGGATAGCGATTGGAAAGGGATTAGGGAATAGGGATTAGGACTTAGGACGAGAACTGTTTATGTATGCTGTTTTCTACAAGAGAGCGGGACGACCGAAGTCGTCCCGCAGTGCCAACACTCAAGAGGTTGGCGATCCCTTTACAACAGGCGGCCGCAGTGCGGGCACCGTTTCCCCGTCTTGCGGCGGGGAGAGGCACCGATAGCTTTCCTTTTGCGCGCTGGGCGCTTGGGCGCTTTTTTCCGGTGTCTCCGTGGCACGAGCTTGTGGGCCATACGGCCCTCCTTTCGGAAAGGGTAAGAAAGGGATAGTGGGATGATACTTTTCCATATTGAGTCTGCAATAAAAGAGCCCCCTTACGGAGGCTCTCTTTGCGATGACCAAATTCGAATTTACCGGACGGCGTCCTTGAGGGTCTTGCCGGCCTTGAAGGACGGGACCTTCATTGCGGGAATGGAAATCCTCTGCGTGGGGTTGCGAGGATTCACGCCCATGCGGGCGGCGCGCTTGGAGACCTTGAAGGTTCCGAAGCCCGTGATCGTCACGGTGTTGCCACGCTTGAGTTCCTTGGTGACGAGCGTGATCAGAGAATCGAGCGAGGAAGAAGCGGCACGCTTGGTGATGCCGGCTGCATCCGCGATCGCGTTGATGAGATCTTGCTTGGACATAACGGGATGGGGGAAGGAGAAGTAAATCACCCTTCAGTGTACGGAGAGGAATGGCTTAGGCAAGCCATGTCTTCACGGCGATACGGGTTTTTCCGCTTAACTTCGTCAGTTGGGCTTGGAGGAGCCAAACGTACTGAGTACGAAAGGTAGTCAGTTTGGAGGGATTTCTCTGGTGATTGAGTCACATTTCTTCGCATGGGGCAACTTTTATTCCTCCATCGCGGTGCGTTTGAGACCGGTCTTTCTTTGACACCCGCTCACATTCACCACTAGTCTCTCGCCCTGTACCAGTCGCTGCGCTCCGGTACAGGGCAGGCACTGATCTTTTCCGGTTTGCATGCTCTACCATTCCAAGGATTGTTCATGCCCTCACATCTCGTCATTGTCGAAAGCCCCACCAAGGCCAAGACCATCAAGCGTTTTCTCGGAAAAGATTTTGATGTCGAGGCGAGCATGGGGCACGTGCGCGATCTGCCCGAAGGGACGCTGGGGGTGGATACGGATGATTTTTCGGTGAAGTACGTTGTGCCCAAAGAGAAGGCGGTCGTGGTGAAGAAGCTCCAAAAATCGCTCGACGGAGCCACGGATCTCTGGATCGCAACTGACGAAGACCGCGAAGGAGAAGCCATCGGCTGGCACCTCACGGAGATCCTCAAGCGCAAGAAGAAGCAGCCGATCAAGCGCATCGTCTTTCATGAAATCACCAAAGAAGCCATTGACGCGGCGGTCGCGCATCCGCGCCAGATCGACGAAAAGCTCGTGGATGCGCAGCATGCGCGCCGGATCTTGGATCGGCTCGTCGGGTACACCCTTTCCCCGTTTTTGTGGAAAAAAGTCTATCGCGGGCTTTCCGCGGGACGCGTGCAGTCCGTGGCGGTGCGCATCATCGTGGATCGCGAGCGTGCTATCCGCGCATTCAAGGCCGAGGAATATTGGACGATCAAGGCGGATCTGCTGAATTCTGCCTCGCAGCCTTTCTCAGCGGAGCTGAGGCAGAAGGATCACAAGAAGTTCGTGCCTGTGAGTGATGCGCAGGCGACGCACGTGCTCGCGGATTTGAAGAACGCCTCGTACTCCGTCGAGTCGCTCGAAGAGAAGGAGCTCAAAAAAACGCCGCCGTCTCCTTTCACAACTTCCACACTCCAGCAGGAGGCCGGGCGCAAATTGGGTTTCTCCGTGAAGCAGACCATGATGGTGGCGCAGCAGCTCTACGAAGGCGTGGATCTGGGCAAGGGGGAAGGGAGCGTGGGTCTGATCACGTACATGCGTACCGACTCGGTGAATCTGAGTGACAAGGCGCTCTCTGACGCCCGCGAGACGATTCAGCAGCACTTCGGTCGCGAGTACATCCTCTCGACCCCGCGCAAGTACAAGACCAAGAGCAAGGGGGCGCAGGAGGCGCACGAAGCCATTCGTCCCACCGAGATGGCGCGCACGCCGGAATCCCTGAAAGATGTACTCGATCACCAGCAGCTCAAGCTCTACACACTGATTTGGGCGCGCGCGATTGCATCGCAGATGGCCGAGGCGCAGCTCAAGCGCGTGGGTGCGGATATTTCAGCGGGGGCCTACACCTTCCGCGCCACGGGCCAGACCATCACGTTCGACGGCTATTTGCGCGTGTACCTTGAAGGCCGCGACGAACCCGAGCTGCCGCAATCATCCGAAGAAGAGGAGGGTACCGGCACCCTACCACCGCTCAAAGAAGGCGAATCACTCACCTGCAAGTCGCTCCTGCCCGAGCAGCACTTCACCAAGCCGCCACCCCGCTTCACCGAGGCGAGTCTGGTGAAGAAGCTCGAGGAAGAGGGCATTGGCCGCCCCTCCACGTACGCACCGACGATCTCGGTCATCCAGCAGCGCGGCTACATCAAGAAGGAGGGCAAACAACTCATTCCGGAAGAGATCGCCTTCACGGTCACCGATCTGCTGACGGAGCACTTTCCCGATATCGTGGATCTGGCATTTACGGCCAAGATGGAACAATCGCTCGATGATATTGCGGAGGCGGATCTCAAGTCCGGCACGTTCCTGAAGGGATTCTACAAACCGTTCAAAAAACTCATCGACTCAAAAACCGAAGAAGTGCAGAAAGGCGACGTGCTGAAGGACCGTGTCATCGGCATCGATCCCGAAACAGGACTCGAAGTGCTGGCGCGCACCGGTCGCTT
>CAZVLZ010000055.1:6073-6903 GCA_964628345.1 uncultured Candidatus Peribacteria bacterium
CATATATCCAGCTGGGGCACATCGAGGTGAAGAAGGGAGAAAAGCTCAAAGACAAGCCAAAACCCAAGAGTGCATCGATTCCGAAATCCATTGGCAAAGATGCCATCACGCTCGCGCAGGCGCTTTCACTCCTCGCGTTCCCGCGCATGCTCGGCGAGAAGGACGGCAAGACGCTCGAAGTGCATCTCGGGCGCTTCGGTCCGTACATCAAGTGGGGCGAGGTCACATCCAGTCTGGGCAAGGAACTCGATCCGGCCACGGTGACCAAAGAAGAGGCGGTTGCCTATCTGGCTTCCGCCAAAGAGCGCAAGACGCAGGCGGCGGAGCCTCTGCGCACGCTCGGCAACGATCCGGTCACCGGTGCGGCCATTCAGGTGAAGACAGGAAGGTACGGACCCTACGTGACCGATGGCAAAACCAATTGTTCCCTGCCGAAGCGCTTCACGCCCGAAGCAGTGACTCTGGAAGAAGCCAGTGATCTTCTCGCCAAGAAGCGGGCCAGGGGTCCGAGCAAATGGAAGGGGCGGGGGTGGGGGAAGAAAGGATGAGATCTCTCTTTCGGATGTACGCCTCGTACCTGCGAAAAACGGCCCTCTTCCTTCTCCTCGCAGGGTTCTATTTTGCCGGTTGCATTCTTCTTCTCTCGCGCGCGGGGGAGTACATGGCGCTGCCTGCAATCGTAGAGAGGCAACGGTCGGACGCAGAGCTGTGTCTCTACGGAAGCGTCATTCATCGTGACGCATTCTTCTACAAGCTGGAGGGGGAGAAGGTGGAGCAGCCGGAAATTATCAGTCTGGGCTCTTCGCGTGTGCTGCAATTCAGGGGTTTTT
>CAZVLZ010000056.1:0-4232 GCA_964628345.1 uncultured Candidatus Peribacteria bacterium
GTACATCAGCGAATGAATTTTGATAGGGCTTCAGATTGAGCAGATCGAAAATAGTCGGGATGAGATCGGATTGACTGAACCGGATGCGCGTATCCACCGTATGGGATTTAAATGCATCGGATCGTGACCGTGGAGGGATGTAGGCGAAGGGCACGAGGAAATTTTCCGCGCTTCCGTCGAAGCGGGCATATCCTTTTTGCAGGCCAAAGGGGTGATCGCCGACGATCATCACGTGGGCATTTGCAGTGTATCGATTCAATTCCTCTACGAATGTGGCAAGACAGACGTCCTGCGCAGCCTGGGCGTCGAAGTAGTTCTCGAGGTAATTTTGCGGCTCGAGGAAAGGGGTCACGGATGCATATCCTTCTTTCATGGTGAAATTTGCATGAGCGGCGTTCAATTGGATGTAGACGAAGAAGCGTTCGGGATTGTGCTGGAGCGTACGGAGATAGGCGAACACGCGCCGGTAGTAATCGCAATCGTCGATGCCCCATCTCCATTTCCTGTCCGTTGCCTCCGTAATGTCATCGAAATGCTGCTCCGAAAAACCCATTGCGCGGACGAGCTGATTGATATTCGAAAAATTTGGATCATCGATGCTACTGAAGAAGAGCGTCTTGTATCCATTGCGTGCCAGCATGCGCGGGAGGCACTGATCCGACGGGAGATCATCAATGCGCTGATAGTAGCTTTTGCCGGTATTACCGGGAATGCCGCAGAGAATGGACTCCATGGCTCGGTTGGTTTGCTGTTGATTGGAGAAGAAGTAGGGGATCAGCGTTCCGCTGGCTGCGATCGACGACAAGGTAGGCATATACCATCCGTCGTATGCGGTACCATTGAGTGAGAGCTTGCCCGTGAGTGCGAGAGAGTTCGTCGATTCCAGTTGGATCAGGATGACATTCTCGTTCGATTCAGTGTGATAGGCATTGCCGTGGGGCATCGCCACGACATTCTCCGTTTCCGCAGACATGCGGCCGCGCATCGGTTGGACGTAGTGTCCGTACACGGCGGGAGCCTGCATGATCCCGATCAGGACGATGAGCAGCCCTGCTCCAAAACGCAAAGACCGGAAGGGCATCCACGGTTTCCAGTGTCTTGCCATGTCCGCGAAGATCAACGTCAACAGGATGAACAGTGTGAGTATGCCCAGGATGACCAGTGTGGCGTTACGCGGACCGATCAACCGGATACCATCCATCAGATCCACCCCAAAATCCACGAGAAGGTACAGATCGAACCGATTGTGCACGATGGACCAATAGAAGATCGCTGCGTACAGCGAAAGGTAGTAGAACGTCACTATGCCCAGTGCGCTCAGACGCACCATGCGCCACTGTGCATGGGATGCAATGGTGATGACGAGCATTGCCGCACAGGCAACGGCGATCAGCTGGATGGCAATCCACGTCGGCACGTGCTGGGGAGAAAAGCGAACGGCGAAGCCGTAAGGCAGCGCTGCAAAGAGGCAGATGAAGATCAGCGCGTAGGACCAGCACATCCAGGCAAATGATCTTTCTGGTGCGGAATATGACACGGGAATATGCGGTTCGGAGAGGTGTGTGTTTATGTGAATAGTATACCAAAAAAACCCATTTTGAGGAATGCTCACATCACCGTGTTCCCGATCTCGCCCGCCGCGTGGCCACCGAATAATTCTTGAACGCGCGAATGAAGTACGTGTCCTGCGCGTATTTGTTTCTTTCCGAATTATGGATGACGAAGGCTGATGTGTCTTTCGGGCACGAGGCGAGGTCGAAGATGTATCTGCTGAAGCTGTTCGACGTGCGGAAGGCCGATCGGTCGTCCCGGAACTTCACGCTCTCGCGGTATTCCTGCGGATCCGTGCGCTCGGTGAAGAGAACAGCGATTTCCGGCTGACGGACATGCGATGTCGTGACACAGATGGTGCCATCCTGCTGCGAAGCGTACGCGATGGCCTCGTGGAACGATTCGTAGAAGTGCGGGCCGATGAGATCGGGATATGTGACGAAATAGGCATGCACGAAGAAGAGCAATGCGACGACATTCGCTCCGATGGCGAACGCAAAAACAGCGGGAGTGCGGCGCATCAGGTCGATACCGAGCATAACGAGAAGCAACAGAGGGAAGAAGAGGACATTGATGCGGTTCACATTGGGCTCGAAGAGCAAGCCAAGTGCCAGGGCGACGATGGTCCAGAGGAAGACGAAGATCCAATCTCTCTGGCCTTTGCGAATGCGTTGGATTGCAGCACCGACACCGAACAGCAAGAAGAGATTATTGAAGAGGTAGAACGTTCCGAAGTTCGGTATGGCGTTCCACAGCCATTTCTCCTTCTGGAAGACGACGATATTCATGAGCACCAGTACGTTCCTTCGGAAGTACATCAATGTGTTGTGTGAAAGAAAGGTGTCTCCGTGAAAACGTGGAGTGGCGGGGAACTTCGGAATGGTGAGGGGTCCGAGATGGAGCGAAGGCCACTGTGCTTCATTGATGACGACGAAGAGGATGATGGGAATGGCGAACAGCGTCACGATGCCCAATGCCGGGAGAATGACGCCACGGATGGCAGACCGGCGCCAGAGGAGCACGGCCGTGGCGAGGACCAGAAAAACGGGAACGACGAAGTAGGATGTTCCGTAGGAGTACAGGGAGAGTCCGAAAATCGCGAACGAGGGAATGAGGAGCCACGGTTTTCGGAGTGCGCAGATGAAGAGATAAAACCCGGACAAGAAGAGGACTGGGAAGAGATGCGCACCCAAGCCCCAGCGCGATGCCATGATGTTCCAGGGGGAGATGACGAGGAGGAATAATCCCAGCAGAGCACCGGAACGCGAGGTGAGCCTTTTTGCCAGTCCGTAGAAGAGGAAGAGCGACGCAATGCCGCCGATCAGGTTCAAGAGACGCGCGGAAAACACGTTCAAACCGAATACCGCAATGATCGGCATCATGAGGTAGGCGCTGAGGGTATCGCTCATTCCGCCGCCCCAGGCCGGGAGTTGGATGGGATACGACAACCCTGCGCGATCCATACCTGTTTTCAGCAGGCTGAAGGCGTCATACGCGAGGGAGGCCTCGTCCTGGTTCAACCCGGGCGGAATGGCGCCAAACTGGTACGCACGGATGAAGCCACCAACAGAAATGAGAATCCAAAAGAGCACAGTGGGGGAGGCGAGGAGGTTCCAGCAGCGGCGGGTACAGATCCCCACGAACGTGCGTATGCGCAGGAGAAAACGTGTGAATGCTGCGGGGCGTTCTCCGGTGCGCGATCGGCGAAGACGCGGGGCCGTATCCCACGCGTACTGCAGCAGCCAAACGAAGAGGAAGAGCTGGAGGAAGGCGACCGTGCGGCCGATATTCGGGAACGTATTGAAGACCCAACGATCGATCATGTTGAAGTGGTGTGCGCCGGTGAGATTCACGAAGAAGAGAAAGCTCATCGCGATGTAGATCACCGCTGTCCGGCGGTCGAAGAACGCGAGCGGCAGGCCAAATGCAACAAGAGGGAACAGGTATCGCTCGTGCATTTCCGTGTTGAGCATGAAGAAGCAAGCGATGAGCCAGCTCACGACCAGCGTTCCCGTTCGCAGGAGGACGACCGGACGTTCGGGCCGGAGGAGCGGCCGCCTGTAGAGCCACAACACTGCCGCAATGGCCACGGCGAAGAGAATCATCGAGACATGGCGATACGAAATACTGTCGAAGATGAGCAATGTGTCTTTCATTTTTCCCGCCTCCTTGCCGAAGAGCGCCCACCACAGGTTGTAGGCGTTCATGGAGAGTATGGAAAAGTGGCCGACGGAACCCGTGTAGACCTTCACCACTTCGCGAAGGCTGTCCTGCACAGCGAACGGAAGGACGACAGCGCCGACGCTCAGCGTGCCTCCAAGAATCAGTTTGCCGAGCGCCCGCCAATCGCGGATGCAGAGGAGCAGGAAGAACGGGGCGAGGATGACCGCTTGTGCTTTCGTCAGCACCGCGAGGGCAAAGAAAAAACCTGTGAGGATCCAGTGTCGCCAGAAGATCGCCGCGAATGCTGCGACGAGGAAAAACGTGTGGATGGAATCCGTCTGTCCCCATACCGCCGTTTCGAACAGCACGGCGGGATGGAAAATATACACGGCGGCGGCGATGAGCGTATAGCGACGGGGGAACACCTTGTGCACGATGAGTGCCAGTGTGAGGGCAGTGAGCAGGTCTGCCCCCATCGATGGGAGCCGCAGGAAGATGCGGTTGGTGTACTGACCGAC
>CAZVLZ010000056.1:4242-6557 GCA_964628345.1 uncultured Candidatus Peribacteria bacterium
TTCCCGCGGGGCATACCCATTGGATGAGGTGCCCGGAGATGGCGAAGAGCATGAGTGAGAAGGGCGGGTAGTTGGGTTTGCCACCCTCAAGGGGATTTGTGTACGACTGCGTGACGCCGCGCACGGTGGCGGACCGCATCCAGCGTTCATTGAAGCCCAAGTCGCTCCCGTGTCCCGGTGCGAACGATGCGATCAACAGGCGGCAGCCCAATCCCACCAGCAGTATCGGAAAGAGCCAGTAGAAAAAACGCCAGGAGTCGAATAATCCTCCGCGCCATGCACACACACCGAGGAACACGGCGGAAGCGATCCCCATCCCCATGAGTCGGAGTCCCAGTACGCCGGCGGGCACCGGATCGAAGAAGAGAAGGAGTGTTGCGAGCAGGAATGCAAGAGCGCCGCCATCGCAGAACCACTGCCATCGACGTGCGGGGGTCGCTCCACTCGCGGATGGACCGCTCTTCCGTCGAGAGGGGCGCCGTCTTGCTGACCGCCGTCGAGCGCGGGCGCGGACGGAAGGAGGATTCATGATACTAGGGCGTGAAGAGGAGGCTGACGAGCAATGACGCTTGCAGGACGATGCCCGAGAGGGCAACCACCATCCCGAACGATTTGAGGAACGGGGAGCGCATGTTCTTCAATCCTTCCACGAGGAAGTAGAGCACCGGCACACTCACGAGCAGCGAGAACCGGAAGTCCTGCGCGCAGCTGTGTGGGGTCACGAAGCGATGGAGGGCATGACCGAGGAGCAGGAAACCAGCGGCACTCCACAGGGGCAGCGTCCGCCAGCCTTCTTTGCGAATGCTCACCCACGCGCCGTACATGGCGTACAGGAGGGCGAGGAACGCGCACAGGAGGACGGCCGAGGCGAGCGGCTTCAGGGTTGTTCCGAGGTCGAATTCCCCGAAGAATGCGGACTTGAAGAAATACTCCCAGAAGTACTGGCGGCCGGCGGCGTCATCCCAGGGATTGTTGTAGGGGCGCACGATCATGCGCAGCGGATTGAACTCCGTAAAGGTCTCGACGGTGTTCTTCACGTAGAGGGCAGAGCTCAGGTTACCCGTATTGACGACGAGCGGCTGATTGATCGAAGCGCCATTGCGGAGCGTAAAGATCCAGCCAGTGGAGAGCAGCAGCAGGATCAAACTCACTGCACCGGCTGCGATTTTCGTTTTTAAGGGCAGGCGGGGTTTGAATGCGAGGAGCAGGAAGGCGACGGGGACCAGGAGCAAACCATTCGTTTTCGTCAGGATGGAGAGCGCGAGGAGCGCGAGTGCGAGCCACCAATGTCTCCACCGGCCGGTGCGCCACCACGCGAGCAGGAAGCCGAAGCAGAAGACTTCGAGAGGGAAGAGGAAGACGTCGTTATTGATGCGCGCCGCGAGGAACACGATCGATGGCAGCACGGCGAGTGCGCCGAAGAAGAGCATGCGTTCCACTCTCTCCTTGCGCGAGAATACCTGCAGGGCGATCCAGGCCATGCCGATGAGCGTGAGCAGAGATGCGAAGAAGGCAATCCACTGGATATCCCGTATCAGCGGAGCCAGAGTTCTGCCGAACGCGGTTCCCAGACGGAGCCACAGGCCGGTGAGTACGTAGTACAGCGGCGCCTGATAGAATTCCCAGCCATCCCGGATGGGAGGGAGCCAAAGGTGCTGCGCCACGTACTGGATGTATTCCAGCTGCCCGTCGGCATCGTAGGCGCGCGTCTGGTACGGAGTCGCAAAAACGTAGAGCAGGCGTAGGAGGGTGCCGAACCCAAAGATGCCGAAGAACATGTTCTGCCAGCGCGAAAGTGACAGTCCTTTGGCAAGGAGGATAGTCCCTGCAATCAACCCGAGAAGCAGCAAGATGCGCAGGCTGATTAACAGCGGATCCCACCAGGCAATCCGCCAGGTGTACGAAGCCGGACCGCCCACGTTCTGGATGGTCATCGCGACGGCATTGGTTCCCCCATGCAACACGTGCGACAGATGCAGCGTCCTGCCACGTGCCAGGTCGCAGAAGGGAATGACACCCTCTCCGATGGCCTGTTCGTTGATCGTGAGCTTCTCCACGCAATCGTCGGCGATGATCTGAAAGTAGCGCGCGTGGAGCGGGCGGAGCACAAGCGAGAAGGTCAGATCGAGCAACTGCGGGCTATCCGCCGTGGGGAGCGTATCGGAGAACGGCTGCCATGCATTCTCGCCGATGCGGTACTGCTCATCCGCGATGTGCGGCGTGATTTCGCTGGCGAGCAGAGCGTAGAGACCCACGGTCAGGAGCAGCATCGCTGTTCCGATCGCGATCAAGAGTGGGGAGGATTTCGGTGACAT
>CAZVLZ010000057.1:0-6431 GCA_964628345.1 uncultured Candidatus Peribacteria bacterium
TTTTTTCTTTCGAAAACCGTTCTACAACATGGGATATGCCGTGGATAGCATCCGCAGTGCTGAGCAGCTGATGACACTTCTGTCAGCGGGCGGGCAGCCCCGTATTCTCCTGCTTGGCGTGGAGCCGTGGTGGTTCAACGGAGCGTACGCGCCTGCAGAGTATGACACGGCAGATCACGTTCCTGATCCCCGTGTGCGTTTCACGGATGCGATCAAGCTACTCCCATTGTTTTTGCAGAGGAAAATCACTCCAGCGCAGTTTGTGGACATCGTTTTCCCGTCCGGTACGACATCGTGCGCGATCGGACTACGCGCCGTGCAGGCCCGGAGCGGCTTCGGTCCGGATGGTTCCTATTACTACACCAACTTTGTGACTGGAACGACAGCGAATGAGGACGAGGGATTCGCCAATACACGGCAACGGATCGCATTGGGCAGGAATCTTTTTGTCTACGGCACAACCGTTGATCCCACGCACTGGAGCGCATTCGTCCGCTGGATCAGGGACCTGGAGGGACAGGGGATCACGGTCATCAGCTTCATCCCCCCATTCGCTCCATCCATATATCAGGAAATGGAGAAACGTCCTGAGCAGTATGCGTACATCGATGATCTTCTCGCGAAGGCGAAGGCAGAAAAGATTTCCCTCATCGATTGGCGGGATGCGCGGGCCATCGGGTCCTCCGATTGCGAGTGCATCGATGGATTCCACGGAGGCAGCGTGACGTATGCGCGGCTTCTGCTCGCGCTCACAGAGCGCTATCCGCTCCTCCTGGCCTACGTGGATGTGCCGGTGGTGGAGCGGTTCATCGCGGACAATGCCGGCAAGGCCATGGAACGCGAACCGCGCCTCACGGAAAAACCCGAAGTGGATTTCTTGAAGCTGGGATGCGAGAAGTGAGTGGCAGGCGCGGTAGGGCTCGAACCTACGACCCCAGGTTTTGGAGACCTGTGCTCTACCAGCTGAGCTACGCGCCTATGGCAGGAAAGAACATGACGAGTGTAACGGTTTTGTCCCCACTTCGCCCTGCATTCGCAGGGCTTCGGGGGATCGCTTGCTCTCGGCTTCACACAGCGCTTCCGCTTGTGTTCAGCTCGAGACCAACCGAGAGACCTGTGCTCTACCAGCTGAGCTACGCGCCTCGGCCGTCCCTATCTTACTCAGCCCCCGATAGAAACGACAGTGGTGTCGAGAAAAAACCACCCTCGCCGATTCCACGGGGTTCCTGTACAGTTTTGCATTGTTCCTTCCCCCTGTTGTATGGATATCACCACTCTCCTCCAATCGTTGCCGCAGACAGTCTTCACGCCGGAGTTTTTCATGGTATGCGTGCTCGTCTTCTTCATCTGCGAGGCGCTCTTCAAAATTCCGCAGCTCGAAGAGATGGAGTGGGGCAAGCCCGTGACGGCGCTGGTCATCGGCGCGCTCTTAAGCGTTCTCGAAGTCGGCATCTCGCTGGACGCCGTGCTCGTCGGCATCGTGGCGGGCGGCATGACGACGCTCTCGGTGAACCGTCTGGATCGCTGGCTCATTAAGAGGAAGAAGTAACAGACTGTACCTGCCTTTTTGCCGAAGATGGTTTACCATAAAGGCCCCATGAGCCGAAGATTTCTTGCTCTCTGCTGCCTCACGTTTTTCCTATGCGCCGCTCCCGCAGCGGCAGTTGCGGGTGCATGGTTCGAGCCGCTGGTATTGCTCTTTGAAGAGGCCGGGTATATCGATTTCTCTCTTTCCCCGCAGGCAGCGGCAGCGCGCTGGAAATTTCTCGATCTCTTGCTTCGCCTGAAGGGTGGGATTGTGCACGGGCCGTTCGCGGCGCAGACATTCGACGATATCAGCACAGAGGATCCGCATTACTTTCTCTTTGAAGAAGGGGCGGCGCAGGGATGGGTCCGCGGAGTGGGCAATTGTGCCGGAGAACATCCCTGCTTCGCGTATCCCGGCCGCGCCATTAACCGTGCCGAAGCAGCCGCGCTCATCGTGCGTGCTTTCGGCGTGCAGTCAGCGCAGGACGCTCCGGAATTTACCGATGTTCGTCCGGGCAGCTGGTACGCGGAGCATCTTCGGGCGGCAGCCAGTCGCTGCATTTTTCGGGGTGACGATGCGCGCCGTACCGTGCGACCGGACGCCATGTTGAATCAGGCAGAAATGCTCGCCGCGCTCGCAAGAGCGTATCAGGGACTTTTCTATCCGGCCTGCGATGCGGTGATCGCTGCACTACCGCCGACACCCTCTGCGTTGCAGATTCAACTGCCGCTTCCGGTGATTGTCTTATCCTCTTCCTCGGCTTCTTCTGCATCTGCGTCTGCGGCGTCTTCGAGCGCCGTTTCTTCACAGGCATCAACACAAACATCACCGGCACTCTCGTCATCGGTTTCATCGGTGGTGTCATCCGCATCTTCCCCGCCTATGCAGTCATCCTCTTCCTTACACGCGTCTTCGGTGACGTCGGACCCGGAGTACATGCAATTCCTCAGCCGGTACAATGACTACGTTGCGTCATTTAGCGTCTCTCTGTCTGCCACACAGTCTTCGAAGGATGATACGAATTTGCGCGTTCTCAATCTATTGAAGGCGCAGATGGACATGATTGCAGGGTACTATCAGTACGTTTCGATCGCGCGCCAACGGCCGCTCTCTGTCGGCGAGAAACAAGTCGCAGAATCTCTGCGTCAGGCGATTGAGGCGGCGTTCAGAAATATTCTTTCGATTCAGAGGGAATAGAACCACAAAGGAGCAACAGATGGTCAAGTGCGTTATTTCCTGATATCAGAGCGAAGAGAGATCAATTGTTCCCCAGTTAGAGAGGATTGGTCGCGAGGGAGCGCGTGCGGTGTGATAGCATGATGGCTCTTTTCCTCAATTCACTATGCGTTCCCAACGCTTCTTCTTCTTTCTCGTAAGCAGCCTGATCGTTCCGGTGATCGTCCTCGCGGATAGCAGCTCCTCCAGTTCCTCTTCCGTCAGTTCAAGCTCTTCGTCGGTTTCCTCTGCTTCCTCGGTTTCTTCGTCATCTTCCGCCAAGGATAGCAGCAAGGGTCGCCGGGGACGCGGCATCACGCCGGTGAAGGCGGAGTGCATCCAAATGGCGGTCGATGCCCGCGAAGATTCCGTCTTGAGCGCGGTCACGGCCTACACGACCACTGTCGTTTCCGCCTTCCAGAAGAAGAAGAGCGATCTGCACACCGCCTGGTCTATCAGTGATGCCACTCAGCGCAAGGCATCCGTGAAGACCGCATGGACGATATTTGCCCAGAGCAAGCGATCTGCGCGTGCGACGTACAAGAAGGCCCGCCAGACTGCCTGGAGCACATTCAGGAAGGCCGCGAAGCTCTGCAATGAGTCCATGACGGACGAGGCGTACAAGGGAAACGAAGATCTGTAAGCGGATAGCAGGATGTACACCAAGTGGAGGGCTCGCCCAGTGGCAGTCCTCCATTTTTCTGTTCAAAGATCAGCATGGCTGAACAGAGCGTTTTTTGCTACAATGGTCGGATGCTCCGCATTGAAATAGAAATCCCCCATCCGATCGAAACACTCTTCCTTTTGCTCGCAATGGGAGGGGTGATTCTGTGGATGACATGGGACGTTCCGCAGGGTGCGCAGGTACAGGCATCGGCTGCTTTCGTATCATCCATGCAGGCGGAGGGTGAGGGCGGAGCAGACCGGCAGGCGAGAGTACTCTCCGTCAGGAATGCCGAAGATGAGGCGCGTCGCATCCGCGCGGAACAGGCGGTGCTCGCGCGCCGCGAGGAAATTCTGCGCTACGAGTTGAAGATGCTGGAGGCACAGGCGGTCCGCTCCGGCGACAGCGCCGTGCAGGCCGCGAAGGAGAAACTGCTCTCGCTCCTCGCCGACGAACGGAGCGCGGAAGAGCGGTTTCGGGAGACACTGCGGGAAATGTGGGAGGCCGAAGGGCTCACTGCAACGGTGGCGGTGGGCAGCCCGGGTGACGTGCGCGTGCTCTGGCCCGTCGAACCGGATGCGGGAATTTCCGCCGGCTTCCTCGATGCCGGCTACGAGCAGCGGTTCGGCATTCCCCATAATGCCATCGACATTCCGGTGCCGCAGGGCTCCGCGATCCGCAGCGCCGCGGATGGCGTGGTGGATACCATCGTGGATAACGGACTTGGATACAGCTATATCATCGTGAAGCACGATGGCTTTGCGACACTGTACGGTCACGCGAGTAACTTCTTCGTCGCCGAAGGCGACGAGGTCCGTCAGGGTGATGTCCTCGCCGCATCCGGCGGTATGCCGGGCACGCCGGGAGCCGGGGTGCTCACCACGGGACCGCACCTGCACTTCGAGGTGATTCGGGAGGGCAAGCGCATCGATCCGCTCGCGGTTCTTCCCAGCCGACCAGTGGTCCCTCGTACATAACCTCTGGTTGTTTCTCTCCCCCACCCACCCCTCGACTTCGCTCGGGGCACCCTCCCCCGCTGGGGGAGGGAACCTTGGGCCATGCTCCCTTCCCCCGCCGGGAGAAGGGTTGCCCGCCCGATCCGTATCATCGGCCAGCCCGACAGTGTCGGTACTGGCGGGTACGGGCGGGGGGATGATGGGGGAGAACAACCACACACATCAACATTCCCCTCCTCCTTGGGAGGAGGGGCTAGGGGGAGAGGTGAAGATCAGGAAGGGAGAGAAAGCTTCTGTGCCCGTTCCATTGCGAATGCATCCGTCATGCCTGACACGTAGTCCTTGATGGCTTCGGGCAAAGCTCCATGGGTTTTCTGCATGAGGGTGATGATTTTGTCGGAAGGGTGGTTTTCGTAGTGTCGGCAGAGCGCCGTCACGATAGCTTGTCCGCGTGCATTGCAGGATTGCACGTGCGGATGCAGGTAGAGTCGCTGCCAGAGGGAAGCGCGGAGTTCCTCGAGCTCTCTTTGCATCGCGGACGAAAACGTCACCAGTGTTGCAGGCGCCCGCGTGACATCCTGCAGTGCGTGAATGGCGTGTGCGGTCATTTCCTTTTCGGTCGCTGCATAGAGATCGCTCACGAGCAGGTGGATGAGCGCGCCGCGTAGTGAGGTGCCACGGGTCTCGGCACGGTTGGCCGCCTTCCTCGCGAGCGCGATTTCGGTGATATCCCGCAGTGTGAAGAGTTTCGCATTCAGTCCATCGTCACAGTCGTGCGCGGTGTAGGCGATCTCGTCCGCCAGATTCACGAGTTGACCTTCCAGACTTGGGATGTGTCCCGCAGTATCCGGTGCGTCGTGCGGCGTGGAATGCTTCATGAGTCCTTCCAGGACTTCACGGTTCAGGTTGAGCCCCGGGAAGAGCGAGGAATGCTCCTCCAGCACTGTCACGATGCGCAGCGACTGCTCGTTGTGCTCGAAGCGCGATCCCTGCGTCTGCATCCATGCATCCAGCGCCTCCTCCCCCGCATGCCCGAAGGGTGGATGTCCCAGATCGTGCGCGAGGGCGATACACTCGGCCAGATCCTCATTGAGGCTGAGGGTCCGCGCCATGTCACGGCTGATTTGCGCCACTTCCATGGTGTGCGTGAGCCGCGTGCGCACGTGATCGCTTCCGCCCGCCACGAACACCTGTGTTTTGCCTTTGAGCCGGCGAAAAGCCTGTGTGTGGATGATGCGGTCGCGGTCGCGCTGAAAGGGGGAGCGCGTTTCATCCTCCGGTTCTTGAATCACACGTCCGAGTGTTCCTTCGTTCGGCACCGCGAAGGGGGCGAGGAGGGAGTTGGCCTGCTGCATTCGTTCGGCGAGTGGAAGCATGAGAGGACCAGTGTACCTCTGCTCTGCGCCGAAAGCGTGTTTTTCGTTGGATGAATGCGTGGATCACTGTGCGCCTTCCGCCACAGAGGCTGATGCCGTCTTTGGCAGTTTCGCATGCAGCGCAGCAATGCACCGCGCGGTGTGGTCAATGATTTGGCTCGCTCCTTGGGCGATAAAGTGCGGCAGTTGACCCTCTTCACTTCGTTCTCCCGGGAGAGGCGAGTGCGGAGCACTGACCTGTTTGACGATCTGGCGGACGTTGAGAAATTCTTCATAGGCAGGGTTTGCGATCCCTTCGGATGATCCGAAGTAATCGACGCAGTCCTGCCACTTTTCGAATGATACTGTTGCCATAGTGTGCTGAGGGGGAATAGGAGGCCAATGCTCCTCGTCCTGTCTGGTCGGGTCAAGGATGAATATTCCAATGAAAGCTTAAATGGTAATGTGGTTAAGTAGTAACAGAGTGCTGTTCTGATGTTTCTTTTCCACCTTTTTCCGACAACAAAGAAGGAATCTTTGCTTCGCTGAATGAGATGTGAATCTGTTTCTTTCGTGGGGGCTAGGGCACCTTGTTCGGTTCCCTAAGCCCCCACACCCCTTTACCCTCCTAACAGTAAACCTCAATGTTCTGTTGGCTCTGTTGCCTGCAATTACGCACCAGTGCTCTACGCCCGGTTTGTGTTTTGTTTCTG
>CAZVLZ010000058.1:0-5833 GCA_964628345.1 uncultured Candidatus Peribacteria bacterium
TGCATCAGCCTTCCAAGCTGAGGACACGGGTTCGATCCCCGTTACCCGCTCCATCTCACAATCAATGCAGGGTTCGACTTGTCCGTCCGAAGCTCCGAAGGAGCGAAGGCGGATCCCCGTTACCCGCTCCAAGCTCTCGAACAAGGAGCGCAGCGATTTCGACAAAAATTCCGCAAAAAACCAAAAGAAACGAGGACATGATTTCGCAGGAGTTCCATATTTTTCATTCGGCGGCTTTTGACAGAGCCCAAACAGAATGGCAGGATGTTTCCGTGAATTCTGCGTACGTCCTTTCCTGCTCCCCTGTGTCCTCCTGCTGCTCCTTAGCAGGGGATGCACGCGCATGAAAGAACGTCCGTAGTCCACATGCACGCGTCACCCCCGCCGAAAAACCGGGGGTGATTTTTTATTTCTTTTCCTCTTCATTCCCATGAGCGGTAATAATGGCAAACAACTGGTCGAAACCATTGAAGAATTCCATCCGAATCCCAAGAATGGGAACATCTTCACCCACACCGAAGCAGTGCTCCGTGCCGCGAGTGGGAGAAGGTTCCTCGTTTCTGTACTGGGCGGGTGCCATCGGCAGGTGGAGCTGGAAACGCACTACATTTTCAATGAAATCCTGGAAGAACTGCAATCCTCAGGCAATGGCGTGCCGACCATGGGTCACATGACGACGCCGGAACCTGTCCCAGCCTGAAGAATTCACACTCATCGAAGAGAGGCGGTGTACGACCGCCTTTTCTTGAAAATGGCGCGGAGCCCGCTTGCCCCCATGGAAGAGCGAAGCCATGCTATGGCAGATGCCCTTCGTCCTCCTCTGTACAGAAGACGGCACCCCCATGGGAACCGCCGAACGCGAGACCGCACATGCCTCACCCGGGCAACTGCACCGTGCGTTCTCTGTTTTCGTATTTCGAAACGGTCGCCGGGAATTGCTGATCCAGCAACGGAGCAAAGACAAGGCGCTCTTCCCGCTCATCTGGGCCAATACCTGCTGCAGCCACCTGCAGGAAGGCGAGATACTGCCGGATGCGGCGCAACTCAGGCTTCACCAGGAACTCGGATTCACCTGCCCCTTGAGCGAAGGGCCCTCGTTCGTCTATCGCGCGGACGACCCGGAGGGACGCGGAACGGAGTACGAGTACGACACCATTTTGCTCGGAAACATGACGGGAGATCCCCCGCTCCATGCCGATCCCGCCGAAGTGAGTGCCGTGAAGTGGATTTCAACCGAAGAACTGACCAAGGATATGCACACTCATCCCGCGCAGTACGCGCCGTGGTTCCACCTCGCGCTCGCCATGATCATGCGCCGTCCCACCCGCACCGATGCCGAAGTCGCCTGACGCCATCCACGTCGCCATCATTCCCGACGGCAATCGCCGCTGGGCCAGAGCACGTGCCTGGCACCCATGGCAGGGACACGAGAAGGCCATTGAAAACTTCCGCACGATCACGGACTGGTGCCGGGCCGATCCCCGCATCGCGGTACTCACGGTCTGGTGCTTCTCGACCGAGAACTGGAAACGCGATCCGCAGGAAGTCGCAAAACTCATGACCATATTCGAGAACTATCTGCAGAAAGAACGTCCCACGTTCCAACAAAAAGGCACGCGGCTGCTCCACTCGGGACGCAAAGACCGCATTCCCGCCTCCCTCGCGACACTGATCGCGGACATCGAGAAGGAAACGGCGCACTTCTCGGAATTCACACTCCACCTCGCCGTTGATTACGGTGGCAAAGATGAAATCGCCCGTGCGGTCGAGAAAATGCTCAATCAGAGTCGAGCTACCAGCGACCAGCTACCAGCTAACAGCTCTGATCCCATCCATAAATACCTGGATCACCCTGAACTGCAGGACATCGACCTGATCATCCGCACCTCGGGCGAGCAGCGCACCTCGAACTTCTTTCTGTGGCAGAGCGCGTATGCCGAGTGGGTGTTCCTCGACAAGCTCTTTCCGGATTTCTCAACGGATGACCTGAAAGGAGCCGTCGATGGCTTCGCCAAACGTTCCCGAAGATTCGGAGGATGAAAGAGGATGAAAATTGAAGAAAGGGTTGCTACTGAAGGCCGTTGTCGCACTATCATTGTTAGTGCAGTCTTCGAACTAACTTAGCCAAGTAATCATGCATATTGTGTATCTCGATGAATCCGGCGATCTCTCAACTGGCATTCTCACTGCGTTGGCGATTCCAGTGAACACATGGCAGGAGAATTTTGAGATAATGAAACGATTCAGAAAAAGTTTAAAGAAAACCGATGGAATTAATCTTCATACCGAACTTCATGCATGGAAATTTGTCTCTGGCAGAGGATTTCTGGGCGATCAAATTGTTACTAAATACAGAAGATGCATTATCTTTAAAGATACCTGTTTGCTTCTCAAGCAAATGTCAGGCGCACATCTCTTCAATGCGATATTTCCCGCAAATCAGGGAGAACGCGCATTTGAATGGCTCATGAATCGAGTCCAGCGGACTATGGAGGCATGGGATAGTCATTGCATTATAGTATCTGACGAAGGAAAAGAGGCTGCATATACCCGGATCGCACGGCGGATGCACGTTTATAATCCCATTCCCAGCAGCATCTATTCGGGTTCATCACGAAACATTACTATCTCGAGAATTGTTGAAGATCCATTTTTCAAAAAATCTGAGAGATCATACTTTATTCAACTTGTTGATTTTTGCGCATATGCATTGCTGCGGTTTGAACTGCCACTTCCATCAAAAAGCAAATATGGAATTGATAAAGTATTTCCTGAACTTGAACCCGCTTTGGTTAAGGAAGCTAACAAAAAAGATCCTTTCGGAATAATTCGCTTGCAAAACAAAGCAGGGCCTACCCCCGCCGCTAAAGACGGGATCGGTCCTGCACCTTCAGATTGTAGATAGATTGTGCTGTTTGTCATTATCTTTTATCTCATAATCCAAGCAATGCAACCCCTTATTCGCTCTGAACAATGAAGCACACAGCAGTCGCCCACGGCAAAATTATTCTGACCGGCGAATACGCCGTGGTCTTCGGCCAGCCCGGCATCGCCGTTCCCGCCCCGCTCGCCATGCAGGCGACCTTCGAAGAGAATCCCGCAAACCGCATTCTGACACTGAAATGGCTGGGGATCTCGGGCGGGGAAATCTGGGAGGACTATGCCCGCAAAATCATTCTGCATATCGAACAGGCGCAAAATGCATCCTTTCGCGGGACGCTCACGCTCCGCAATCAGCTGCCCCTGAAGAAAGGCATGGGCTCCAGTACCGCCCTCGTGATTGCCCTCACACGCACACTCTTAGGCCCGCAGAAGCGCGCCGAGGCGCTCGCAATCGAAGATGCCATGAACCCCGGCCACAGCGGCATCGATTTCGCGGTGATCTGGGAGGAAAAACCCCTCTACTTCCGCAAAGGGCAGGAGCCGCAGATCATCATGCTGCCTCCGGATCTGCTCCGTGGCGCACTGCTGGTGGATACAGGCACGCCTGATCAAACGACACCCGATCTTGTGGCGTGGGTGAAGGAACGGACGGACGATCCGCGCGTGAAGCAGGCACTGATCAGCATTGGCAAGTGTACGGAACGGCTGAGGAAGGGCGAGGACATCCGCACGGTCTTCCGTGACCATCACCGGTCCCAAGTAGCTCTGGGGGTCGTTCCGAAGCCCGTACAGACCCTCGTTGCCGAAATCGAGCGGTTGGGCGGCGGGGCCAAGGTGCTCGGCGCGGGCGGCAAAACCGGAGGCGGAGGCACAGTACTGGCGCTGCACAAAAACACCGATCTGATTCTGCCGGTCATCCGAAAACAACGCTATCCGTTCCTGCCGCTCCTGCAGAGCTAACTCAACGGGCGACGAGCAGAGCGCGCGTGATGCCGCGAATGTCATCGAAAACACGTTGGACCAGCGGATTTTGCGCCTGCTCTGCGGTCGTCACGCCGGTCAGTACCATCCATCCCTCCGCCTGCCATCCGGCTTGCCGCAGGTTCTGGGCCAGCCCCATGTCCTCAACCAAATTATCACCCACGACCGCGATGCGCGCCTGCTCCGGCGTCATGCCCATACGATGCAGAGCGGCTTCGGCCATACCGATTTCCGGCTTGCCGATGACTATCGCCGGCTGTTTGCCCGTGGTAGCGAAATAGGATTGCTGTGCCCCGTTGGCCGGGAGCTCCTCCAGCGATTCGTTGCGGTAGGAAATGTCCCCGTTCGTCTGCACCCACCGGGCACCGTTCCGTATGGCATTCCACGCAGGAGCCATCTTGTTTGGATAATCCATCTTCGTATCGAAACCGACAACGACGTCGGTGGGCCGCGACCGCCACGTCTTGCCATCCCACTGATCATTGGCCAAAGCGAGCCCCACTTCCTCCAATGATCGGAACACTCCCTCCTCGCCCACCACGAAGACGCGCATATCTTCAGGACATTCTGTGGACGGATGTTCCATAATCCAAGCCGCCGCCCCTTCTGCCGAGGTCATTGCCTGATCCCTCCCAAAACCTGATACGCCGAACTTCTGCATCTGTTTCACAAGACCATCCGAAGTCACACGGGAGTTATTGGAGAGCAGAACATGGTGCATGTTGCGCTGCTTGAGACACTGAAAAAACTCCACAACACCCTCCATTTGCTCTTTCTCCCGACGGAGGACCCCGTCATTATCCAGAATCATGGTATTGATATCGCGCATGGGGATCGGCATATGTGGAGGAAAAAAGGTGGAATTATAGGCAAAAACCACTACGCTGAAATGCGTTTTCTCCTTTTTTCATGCAGTCCAAAGCCCGTTCCACGCCCAATATCGCCTTCATCAAGTACTGGGGCAACCGCTCCGATGACCTCCGGCTCCCCATGGCAGCGTCCCTCTCGATGACTCTGGACCGCCCCACGGTGGAAATCACCGTTGAGGATGCGGATGCCTTTGGCGTCCGTTCGTTCCTTGCGGATGGATCGGAGAAGACACTGAAGGAGAAAGACACCGAACGCTTCCGAAAAGTCATCGTGCTGATGCGCAAATATTTGGGAACGATCAGCGTTGGAAATGCGCTTCCGGAATCGCTGGCGATCACCGTCCGTTCGCATATTCCGCCGGCCATCGGGCTCGCCTCCTCCGCCGCGGTCTTCAGCTGCCTTGCCAAGGCCGTTGCGGGATTTGTGGCCCCTCAACGAAAACTCTCGGCCAAACAGGAGAGCATCCTCGCACGGTTGGGCTCCGGATCTGCGGCACGAAGCATCTTCGAAGGATTTTCAACACTCGAGGAAGGAAGTGGCATGGAGATCGACAGTTCCTGGAGCGAACAGATCGCCGATGAGCACCACTGGCGGCTGCATGACATCGTCGTGATCCCCGCGATGGAGGAAAAGAAAGTAGGCTCCACCGAAGGCCACGCCTCGGCGCACTCCAGCCCGTTCTACGAAGAACGCGTGAAGGCCATTCGTGCGCGTCGCCAGCAGGAGTGCATCCGCGCGGTCCGGGAGAGAGACTTCGAAGCTCTGCAGCGCGTGACGGAGGAAGACTGCCTCGACATGCACCATGTGATGCAGACCCAGCTCCCTCCGCTCCACTACCTCAATGCGGAAACACATCGAATCGTCGATGCAATCAAAGAATTACGCACACAGAAGCACATTCCCGTCCTCTTCACGATGGATGCGGGACCAACAGTCCACCTTATCTGTCCAGAAGAGGGCAAAAATGCAGTTCTCTCCTTCGCGCGTGCACAGAATGGCTGCACGATTTTCGAGACCAGAGTGGGACCGGGGGCATCGTTGATCGCATAGATTTGCATATAAAACACAGACAGTGAAACGTTTGGAGGTCCGCCGCCAC
>CAZVLZ010000059.1:0-5335 GCA_964628345.1 uncultured Candidatus Peribacteria bacterium
AATTCAACGGATCGCAGGTGGAGTGCATCGCAGACAGTCCTGTCTTCACGGATGGGTCGTTCACAATACAATTTTCCGTGCGGCCAAATGTGATCAAGCCACAGGCACTGATATCGAAATACAACTCGCAGAGCGAACCGGGGCAGAGCATCTATGTCGGCATGTATGCAAACGGGTGTCTGGAATTCGTAGTCTACGGAGATCCCTCCGCCAAGGAAATGCAGATACTGGAAACCAATGAAGCACCTTTGAAAGCGGGAGAATGGCATGACGTGCAAGTAAGTTTTGATATCAAAACGCAAAAAATGTCTATTGTAGTGGATGGCAAAGAAGTTCCATCAACAAAAGTTGAGGGTACGCCAAATGTAACGGCGATCTATGACAGTAAAAGTCCGATGTGGTTGGGCGGCGTGACTTTCGGAAACGGACCTACCTATTTCTTGGATGGAGCACTGGGGAACACGACGTTTTACGCCGTGGCTTCGTATGGAATCCCGGATGTACAGACGAGCACTGTGGCAACGGATGCCGTGGCCACGGAAGAGAAAGCCATCCTGCCCCTTACGGAGGCGGAGGCGCTGACGACGGTGGCAGACACAACGGCCACGACACCGACAGAGGTACAGGGCACGGAAAAGGAACTCACGGCGGAGATGGTACAGACGGTCCTGACGGACCTGCTTGAGAAGCAGGAAGCCGCGCCACCGCAGGTGCTCACAGACACGCCGGACTTAAGCGGAGCATCCCTGCAGAATGGCGTGTTGCAGATTGCCCTGCCCACCCTGGGAGGAACAGCGTCCATGATGAGTTGGCAGGGCCATGCGAAAGGACACGAGGTGAAAGCGATTACGGGGCAGGAGGGTCGCCTGGCTGCGATCGCCGCAGGCGTCATCGTGGAGGAGCAGACAATCGACACGACGCCGGCACTGGTGGATGTTCTCGATCTTCCTGAAGGCATTCAGACGGATGTAAATGGCATCCACCACACCGTCCATGTGCAAACGGCGGAGCTCGGGAAAGTGTGCGTCTGCGTCGATGATGGAAGAAAGAGCATCAATCTTGTGAATCGGAACGGCAATATCGGCGGGGAAGGTTCGGGATACCTGCTCGGCCAGGCAGGCCTGTCATTGGAATTCGAGGATGGACCGCGGTATGTGCAGTGGATCGACCTCAAGCGCCTGTCCGGCTCGACGAGCGTGAAAGTGTACGTCTGGGATGCAAAGGGGACGGTGCGCACGCTGTGGGCCAGTGAAAGCGGACATCTGCAGATCGACGGCACCGTGCGGATGATGGCGACATACCCTGAACAGTCATCGTCGTCCTGGGTGATCAACGCCATCAATACGGAGCAGCCCGTCACTCCGCCGCCCTTTGAGGAAACGTGGATGCAGGCCGACGGGGAACTGGCGGGCATCGATCTGAGCGGCGCGGAGACGGCCGTGCAGTCCGTGGACTTCACGGTGCGCTCCACGAACCCGGCGAACACGATTCAGGCCATCGCGTACCGCGGGGAGGAGCGCATCGCCACACAGACGGTTACGGAAGACGGGACGGCGCACTTCGAGGATGCCGCGGGCATCACGAGCATCCTCCTCGCGCAGAGTGATCCCGCTGCCACGCTCTACGTGACCAATCTCTCGGCGGGCGGAACGGAGGGAATGGCGGCCCCCGCGGCGACGGACCTGACGCCGATGAGCAACGCGGACGTGGGCCGGTACAGCCAGAAGCAATGGGAACATGGGACGTTCAACTACGGGGATATCGAGGAACGACTCGGAGTGATCCGCCGCCGCGGCGGATATGCAAATACCGTGAACGGATTCGCGTACTTCGATTTGGGCGAGAATCAAACCGACCGATACGTGCGGCGGGATTTCCGTTCAACGTCTGGGAACGTGAGCGTCTCGGGCCTCTGGTACGTGGACAGTGACGGATTGCACGCCGTGCCGCAGGAATACTGGACGGTCGTGGGCGGCTGCCTCATCACGGCTCCCGGCGGGCCGAAATATATCGTCGCAGGGTTCTCCGGCAACGGCACCTTCGACGTGGGAGCGCAAGTTGCCGACCGCGCCACGGACATCATGCCCTCGCAGGAAATGCAACTCCGGAGTACCGTGCTCGTCGTGCGCGGAGCCGGTCCCGCCGAAGGCTTCTGTACCGTCCCCCCGACGGTCTCGTCCCAGAACCAGCACGCGCGTGCCGGCGGCACGGTGAACATGTTCTACCAGATCCTCAATGATGGATTGGGTTCCGGCCCCGTCACGGTGAAGATCCACCTCGGCCAGTCCGGCTCCGTGTCCGATCCCGTGGTGCGGGAATTCACGGGAACCCTGAAGGGCCTCTCCACCGTCGGCCTCTCGGTCAACGTGACACTCGGAGCGGATAACGACATTGCCACCATGGAGGTGATCGGACCGGACGGGCAGAGCAACCTGGCGGGCTGGAAGATCCAGCCGCCGCGTCTCGCCGCGACACGTACGCGCGCGGAGTTGGAGCCGATCATCCTCGCAAAAGCCAAAGCCCTCACGGTCGCTTATTGGCAGGAGCGTTTGGGTGACGCCTGCAATGAAGAGGAGGCCGACAACGCGCGGCAAAAGCTCGCTCAGCTCGGCATCGGCGAAGGCGGCAGCGGGGCCGGATCGACAACCGCTGTGCTGACGGAGGAGGAGAAGGTGCTGGTGGCGATGGTTGGGGAGAGGCTGTTTCCGGATCTTCCTTGGGTGGAAGGAACAGAGGCGATCGCCGAGCAGATCGGAGAGGTTCCTGCGGGAGACGCGCGCGGTGCGGTGGCCATGAGGCCGGAAGCGGGAAAAGAGGTATCCTCCACGTTCACGCTCACGGAGAAGAAAATGGTGAACCTGTGGATGGAGGGGGAACTGTCATATTACGGCGCTCTGCCTGCCAACTATTCGCTCATTCTGTCGGGCACGACCGTAGACGGATACGCGGTCGGCCCCTATGAGTCGAAGAAAACGCAGGGTTCCGCGGAATCCGTCAGCCTCGCGCTCCCCGCGGGGACGTACACGGTCACGGTGCGGGATGATTCCGCCTTCGCGTCTCTGCCCTATGCGACGCAGGTGGAGTATGAGATGAAGCCCTACCGGTCGCAGAAGATCGAAGGAATGGTGAGTATTGAAGGACGAGAGGCGGCGATGCCGGTGAGCATGAGCGTGGCGGAGTTCATAAAGGACTCACAAGGCAATTATAAAAGGAACGAAGATTATCTCTCTTCTCCTGATAAGGGCGGTGTGGAGTCACTCGATCCCTCCAAGCCCGTGTGGGTGGTGGTGCATGGGAGAATTGACAGTGAAAACAGCGATCCGATGAAGGAGCTTGCACAGAACCTGACTGATAATAATGTCCAAGTGGTGACACTGGACTGGAATGAAGGCGCAAAGGATAACTTCCCTGACCTGACCGGTCTGCAAGGGTCCGATTGGATCGAAGCAGTGGGTAAATGGTCCGCAAATCAGCTAAGAGCAGCTGGATTCAGCGGATCACAAATCAATCTGGTGGGACACAGCTGGGGCAGTTACGTGAGCTATGAAATCGCCCGAAACATGGGCAGTGATGTGAATGTGCTCGTTGCCCTTGATCCGGCAAAAGACACGATTCTCAGTGGATATGATGAATCAAAAGTCGATTTCGCAAATTATTCCCGAAGATCGTTCTCTCTCCACAGCAGCTTCTACGGCGACGACACTCGCGCACTCACCGCCGATTACGCCATTCAAGTGATGGATGATGCTGCATCCAGACCAAGCATCGAACACGGATACGCTGTCACGGCCTTTTCTTCGTTGCTTCACAATGCTCAAAACCCTTATTCGGTCGCTTCGTGGTTTGCTCCGCAACATCTCGCAACAGCCATTGATTCGAAAATCAGAGCACACAACGGATGGGATGCAACATTGCGCGTAGGCACATGGGAATCACAGAAATCAGATGGCTCGTCATGGTGGAAAGCAATGCCTCAGTCACTGGAGTACCTTGATGTCGGCACGGGCAACACCTCCATCGAACAAATTATCAGTGATAACACCATTGCCTAATGGAAAGCTTCATCTTCACCATCTATTTCATTCTCACAATACCCTTCGTCCTCTTGGGAAACGGGGCCCTGTGGGTATTGGGCTATGAAGTCACCAATGACGCACAGAAAGTGGCAGAGCGGATTGCCAAGAATGGCGATGATCCGGCAGCATGCTTCGACATACGCTTCTTCAGCAATGTATTTGGGCTCGCAGTTGCAAATGTGCAAAGTTCATGTGTTTATGAATACGCCTCTCTCACCCGCGATCCCTCCGCCTGCGAACTGCTGATGCCGAGTGAGTATGGGTGGAGCTGCTTGGGGGCTGCAACGAACAACCAACCATGCTTGTTTGATTTCAAAGAGCCACCCGAGGTCCGCGGCAACGGGCTGATGGTCCCCATGTCAGAATGTGCCAATGGCGATGTTGCCACGCGGAACAACGCCTGCTGTGCAATCGCACGCACTGTTTTTTATGATGACAACGGGGATTGCTCTTCATTTGCAAGCACACAAGAGTTCATTGATCAGTGCTACTTTGAAATGGGAAAGAAGAGGATCGATATGGACATGTGCTTGAAAATCAAAAACGAGAATATCCGGTCAGCTTGTGCGATCGGAGTTCATGCACTGACGAAGAAGACGACCTCGCATTGAGCAACGCATCTTATATTTTCTGCATACCATGCGCCCCCTCGCACTATCCACCATCATCGTCATCACCCTCTGCAGTCTTCCGCTGACGGCCTCCGCCCGTTTCCTTCCGCAGGCCTCCTCTTCGCGGCCAAGCTACCGGGCCACGCAGGCCAAGGCGCGCAAGGACATGCGAATCAAGGTCCCGACCCTGCCCGCGACTCCCCCGCGCGCGTACCGCGATGCGCTGGGCGGATGGCGGGCGGAGTACCCCGAAGACTGGAGCCTGACGTACGAAGACCGTGAAGCGGGCCCATCGCGGCAGCGCTACGACTGGACGCGCTTCGCAAGCCCCGCCTATCTGGGGACGACGCTCTCGGTGGGTATCGCGCCTCTCGGCAAGTCCGTCACGATGCACCGCATGCGACAGGATTTCGAGAATTTCACGCGCGCCCCCTTTTACGCGGAGGAATTCCTGGGAGGGCGCTTTCTCCTCATGCCCGAAGTCCTGTCATCCGAGGTTTCCACCTGGCAGAAGAAAGAAACGCTCGTGAGCACGTTCACGCACCGATGCCAGAGCAATACGTGCAAAGTCCGCCAGATCCGCATCCCATCGGGCAACCGCATCATCGTGCTGGAGTACAGTGCGATTGTAGACCGCTTCGACCGCAA
>CAZVLZ010000060.1:0-5137 GCA_964628345.1 uncultured Candidatus Peribacteria bacterium
CCGGCCCTGTGCCTCCTCGCTGGCTCCTCCAAGGCTTCGGAGCCGACTCGTCGGCCCCGCACTCTTGCGGAGCAAAAGTGCGGGGGCAGGGCCTTCCCCTTCACCCCCAGTGGCGCGCCCCCTCCAAAATTTCACATATCCGTTTGGTCTTGTTTCTGCTGTGTCGCGGAGCGACGACAAATAATCCATCGCGAAGTTGTGGGTGGCTCTGCCGGGGCCCACAACTGGAGCGATACCTCTAAGGGAAGGGTGGGCCCGTGGGAGGGACACCGTAGGTGGCCCTTCCGCGCTAAAAAACCTCTGCGGCGGCATCAGCAAGATTCACGACATTCTCCTTCGTCTCCTGCTTTCCCTGATCTTTCTCGAGCACGCATTCGAGTTTGAGCGATCGCTTGAAGATCTTCTGCATGACCTGTTCAACCATTCGGCTCGCCTCGGTGGACGCGACTTTGTCACGATGGAAGGTCGAGGTGAATCCCACGGTGACCGTTGTCCCCGACACCTCCTGCAGCTCACCGTTTTTCAGTGACATGCGCACGGAGGCCGGGGATGTCTCTTCCAGAATCTGCTCCCATGCGGCAGTGATCGTCTCGCGCGTGACTTCCGGCGCACGGATCTCTGCGGCAGCGAGCTGCGATTCCTCCTTTTCCTTCTTTTCAATTTTCCCCGTGGCGGGTTCCGCCGACTCCTCCTTTGTTTTACTCTTCTCCGTCTTCAGCGCCGCCTGCCGTGGGAGCGCTGAGGATTTTCCTTTCGCATCGGGCACGCACAGTGCGAGCAGGGCGGATTCCACCACCATGCCGGGCACGGGGGAGAGGCGCAGGTTCCGCATGGCTTCGAGCAGGATATCGAGAGCGCGCACGGAGTCTTCGACGGGTTTCTTCTGTTCGATGGAACGGTGCAGCTCCGCGCGCACGAGCGTGAGCAGGGAACGGAGGAAGAGATCGAGCGGCGTGCCGGCTTCCTCCAGTGCACGCACCGCATTGATGAGCGCGGGCGGGTCATTGCGCCGGATGGCTTCGGCGACCGCCTCGATGTATTCGTGTCCGGTGGAGCCGATGCGTTGCTCCACATCCGCCATTCCGATTTTTGGCAGGGAGCGCATCTGGTCCAGGAGCGAAATGGCGTCGCGGAGTCCGCCCTCCACATGCCGGGCGATGAGGCGGAGCGCCTCGCGGTCGACCATGATGTGTTCCTGATCGGCGATGTACTGCAGCCGTCGCACAATGTCTTCTTCCTCAATCGGCCGGAACGGGAAGCACTGGCAGCGGCTCTGGATCGTGGCGGGAATTTTATTCAGCTCCGTCGTGGCGAGGATGAAGTGCGCGTACGCGGGCGGTTCCTCCAGCGTCTTTAAGAGCGCGTTGAATGCATCTTTGGTGATCATGTGCGCCTCGTCGATGATGTACACCTTGGCGGCGGCAACCACGGGGGAGAACTGGATCTTCCCGATCAGATCGCGGATGTCGTCGATGCCGCGATTCGATGCCGCGTCGATCTCGAGCAAATCCACGATGGACCCTTCCTCGATACCTTTGGTGATCTGCTTTCTGAGTGTCTCATCGGTGATACCGCGCGTCATGATGTGCTTGGCGAGGATGCGCGCGATGGAGGTCTTGCCCGTGCCGCGGCTTCCGGCGAACAGGTACGCGTGCGAGAGTTTGTCTTGCATCACGGCCTGCTCCAGCGTTTTCACGATGGCATCCTGCCCCACGACGTCGGCGAAGGTGAGCGGCCGGTAGGTGCGGTAGAGAGCCATGACGAGGGAATGGGGAATAGGACGAAGGACGAAGGGAAAAGGACGAAGGAGGGCATCATAGCATATGTTCCCATGCTCATTCTCTCCGTTCCTCTCGGTTATGCTGAGAGTGCGAACGATTGGTGTCGTGCCGATTGGGAGGGAGGTTTTTGGAGCGAGAGGGGCATCATGCTGTCGGTCAGAGAGAAGGGAATCCTCCATTCCTTGAGCTTCTGCGCGCCGCGCTTGAGGACCCAGTTCACATTCTTGACCAGATGCGACTGCTGTTCGTAGGTCACGTTCGTCGGGACGAGGGTGGTCCAGTACCGGAAGGCGTAATTCTCTTTGCGGGATTCCAGAATGTTTTCGAAATGCTGATGTGTGTTGGGGGGCATGTGGATGATCGTGGGTCCCCACTCTCCCTCGTCGTACCGGCGCACTGCCGGATCATGCTGCTGATCCGTCACGACGCCCAGCTTCACGTTATCGAGCCCCTTTTTATTGTGACTGCCCTGCTTGGCGAGCGTCTGCGTTTCGGTGGTTGCGCTCTGTTCGAGCTCCTTCTCGCGGTCGTCCGTCAGGTAGCCGTGTTCCCGGCACCAGATGCGGTTGTAGGTGCAGGCCGCAATCGCCCCCAGTTTGCTGGGGTCGTTCATGGCGGAGAGGTAGAGAGGCTTGAGGGGATCGGGAATCTGGGCGTACGCGGCGCGCATCTGCTCCAGCGTTTCATGCGCATTTTTCATCGGCTGCTGTTCCTGCTGCTCCTTCGTGCGGAATTCCCTGAGGTAGCGTTCCATCGAATCGAGTTCGAAACGGTCGCGGTCCACTCCTTCGCCCTGCTCCAAGAGTTTGCGGGCATCCTGGATGAGATGTTCCGCTTCATCCCATTCTTTGGTGTCGAGCGCATGGCGGATGCCCAATTTGATGTTCTCCATTGCGCGCGGCGACGGGGCTTCGGTGAGGTTGAGTCTCTGCTTCGCCTGCTCGACGTAGCTTTTGCGCTGGGGGTAACTCAAGAGGAGGAACTTCTCCGGGGTGAGCCGGTTGAATCCCTGCGGGACGGATTGCTTCATCTTGGATTCCACCCAGTCGTATTCCGTCCGGAGCTTGATCCATGTTTTGATGTACTCCGGCATCTGATGTTCGATGTAATCCTTGAGCTGCGTCATGTCCGGGAATTTGCGCAGCCTGCCCAGGAGCAGGCGTCCCACCTTGTCACGGTTGATGGCACCGGCCTCCGCGGCCGCCTCGAGCATGGATTTGGCTTTGTGATACAGGTGCTCGATCGCGCGTTCTTTGGCGATCATGGCTGCCTCGACGCGTGCGTTCAGGTCCGCGCGCTTCTCGAAGTGCAGGTCCAGGAAGTCTTTGCCTCTCTGGAATGTCTCCAATGCAGGGATGTCTGCCGTGGTGATGGATTTGAACCTCGGGTCTTTGAGCAGCTGCACGCGACGCTTCGCCACCTTTTCCCACGATGCGAGGTAGCTGGGCAACTGATGCAGCACGAAATATTCTTTGGCTTTGTAGTTGAGTGATGGGTCCGTGAAACGGTCGATCCAGCGCTGTTTGGATTCACGGGTGATGGTGTGCGCGGCGTTGGCACGCTCGAGCTGGCTGTGGAGTTGCGCAGAGAGTTCCCGTGCGGATTCCCTCTGCCGTTCGGCGACTTCGTCCCGGTACCGTTCCCACTCACCAATTTGTTCCTCCGAAAGTCCGATCTGCATGAGTCCCTGGCGGAGCTGTTCCGTTTCTGCTTCGGAGGCGACATGCAGTTTGTCGAAGGTCTCCGCCATGAATCCGCGGAAGTACTGGATGAGGTCGGAGCGCCTGCGCGCCAGCGTTTCCTTTTCCGGGTCCAGTGTCTCTGTGGCGTGGCGGTCCTGCTCCGTTATGTCCGACAGATTGTCTGCGAAGGTGACCATGGATCTCCATTCTACAATGCTGAGAGGTCGTACGGGCGGAAAATCATACGATTTCTCTATTCATTTGTGTTAGGATTCCAGCCCACCCGTCTTCTTCCGGCGCTGCTGCGTTTCGCCGGGCACGCGACTTCCTCTCTCCCTGTTATGATCTTATCCGATCGAGACATCCGGCAGGCGATTGCATCCGGCCGCGTACAGGTGACGTCGCCCAAGCGGAGTGTGATGGAGCACATTCATGCCAGTTCGATGGATTTGCATCTCGGGTCCGTATTCAAGATCTACGAACACAGCAGGTTTGCGATGCTGGATCCCAAGAAGCCCGAGAGCTTTCACGGCAATACGCGCACGATCGAGGTCAAAGAAGGGGAGTCCTTCATCGTCCAGCCCGGGGAGTTCATCCTCGGCGTGACCGAAGAGACACTCACGGTCCCGGATGATTTGGTGGTGCGGGTGGAAGGGCGCAGTTCCTTGGGCAGGCTTGGCATCATCATCCACTCCACGGCGGGATTCGTGGACCCGGGGTTCTCGGGCACGATCACGCTCGAGATCAGCAACTTAAACCGCCTGCCTGTGGCGCTGTATCCCGGGATGCGCGTGTGTCAGCTGGCCTTCGAGCGGATGACGAGTGCCGCCGAGCAGCCGTACAACGTGAAGCCGTTCAGCAAGTATCAGGGACAGTCGTTACCGGAAGAGAGCAGACTCATGTTGGATCCGGAGTTTGCAACGCAATAGGCGTTTAAGCGGAATATGGTCAATCATCTTGAAGCCATCCGCGCACGCGGTAGGATGAGCCCTTTTTTCTCTGCCATGTTGCGCGAAATCACCTCTCAGACGCCGTCTGATCCTGGCCCTGACATGGAGGTGATCCAGTTTCTCTGCGGGCTTGGTTTCACCGATGCGGATGACAGCCTACTTCAGCGTATCGAGCAGCAGCTGCAAGAGATTCCACCCGATCTACAGGCAAGAATCTTCGCAAAAATTTCCCGCATCGATGCCTTGCGCTTCCATCCTCCCCTGCGCGAACTTCCGCTCCATCAGGCGATACACGAGTGGCTCAGGCTCACCATGGTTGGCAATGTCTGAGTGTCTGTCTGACCGCAATGATGGTGGGCGGCATAGGAGTTGAACCTACGACCTTTCGGATGTGAACCGAACGCTCTAACCACTGAGCTAGCCGCCCACGGAACAAAGCTCATGGTACCGAGACCACTCTGTCTATTCAATGAAGTTACCGGCCAGTTTCTTTTGGGCTATCGTCACTCAAATATCCTGATCAGCGACACCCCCCCGAGGACCATGACGACTCCGAGGAGTTCCACGAGGTGAATTTTTTCCTTGAAGAAGATGATGCCCGCAACGAGGACGAACATGATGGAGAAAGCGGACCACAGCACGTTGACGACGCCGATGCCTTCGTACTTGAATGACTGCACGAGCAACACCGTCACGCCGACGTAGAAGAGGAGCCCCAGGAGAT
>CAZVLZ010000061.1:0-5042 GCA_964628345.1 uncultured Candidatus Peribacteria bacterium
GATAACGACTTTTTGATCTTCATCGAACAAGACACCGGCCTGATCACCGTCACGGAGCGTCGTGTCGAAAATAATGTCGCGTGCTGGATCGATGGGAAGAGTCGAAGATTCCATGGGAATGTGGGGAAAAGTGGGATAACAAAAAAATTGCCTCCGGCACGCTTCGCATGCGAAGCGTGCCTCCGCTCGGAAGGTAGGCTCGTGCTGGGGTTTCAGATTTTCTCACGCACGCAACCTGCCTTCCGCCGTAAGGAGGAGGAGAGCCAGGCCGAGGAGAAGACCCCTCTGATGCATGATGGGGACATCCTAGGACGGCTCAAACGACTGTCAAGATGCTTCGTTACTTTGCAGGAAAAATAAGTGTTTCGCCGGTAAACGCTTTCAAACGGATTTCCGGTTCCCGGATAATGGCTCCGGCGCGCTTGGCCTCGATGCCCTGTTTTTTCAGGTTCTTCAGGGCGTCGACGACATGTCTCTCTTCACAGATCACCAGCATGCCGTTGCCCATGTGCCAGGTGCGGTACGCCTCTTCCGCGGGAACAGAGCCGAGTGCGATGACATCCAGCAGCGCTTCGTGCGGCGCCCAGAGATCCGTGAGTGCCGCTCCGTATCCGGATTTCCTGAGCACGCGTTTGAATTTGCTGGGGATGCCGCCGCCCGTAATGTGCGCGACGCCCTTCACGGGAATGTTCACGGGTTCGCGGAACCGTCCGATCAGATCCAAAATCGCGGCGCTATAGATCACGCTCGGCGTGAGCAGGATTTCCCCCCACGTCGTTCTGTTCTTCCATTCTTTCCTGAACCACTCTTTGCCATACGCATCTGTCAGAATCTTGCGCAAGAGTGAGAATCCGTTCGAGCGCGCGACGTTGTCCTTCAGGGCGATGACGGCGTCTCCCGGCTCGATCGTTTCCGGCTTCAAGACGCGGTCTTTGGCCACGATCCCCACGACGGTCGCGCTCCACACCCCCCGGGCCACGGCGCCCGGCACTTCCGCGATTTCGCCCGCCGGTACTGCGATCTTCTGCTCACTGCATGCTTTGGCGAGTCCGCCCATCAGCTGGTCGATGATCTTCGCATCGATTTTGGGCACGTCGATGGTGTTGCTGATCGCGAGCGATTCCGCCCCCGTGCACACGGCGTCATCCGCCACCATCGCGGCGAGATCGTAGCCAAGGGTGTCGAACTTGCCCACGTCGAACGCGAGATCGATCTTCGATCCCGTGGAGTCGTCGCTGATCACGAGGTAGTGGTCGCCCATGTCGAGGAACCCGCCGTACCCGTCCTTCTCCTCCACCGGTGCTCCGATCATCTTGCTGCGTGAGGCGAACGTAGAGGTGGCATGCGCGTAGGCGATGGCCGAGGCCTTGTCCCCCTCGCGGATATCGACGCCGGCTTCGCGGTAGGTGGTCATTGCGTAGGCAGGATAGCGGAGGATGCGGGGTAACGGAATATTGCAGGTAGATGGAATTTTGTAGATCCGTACCGGCGGTACGGATCTACCGTGTTTGGTGTACGCTGAGCCTATGCCGCACACCCGCACCCTCCGCGTCATCCTTGCCATTGCGTTCATCCTCAATCTGACGTGGGCGAATCTCTTCGCATTCGCGCCCTCTCTCGTCGAGCGACTGTACGGTTTGCCGCTTCTCGACGGTCTGCATGCGTATCTTGCCCTCAGCCGCGCGGCGGCGTTCCTGCTCCTTGCAGTGGTCTCCCTGCTCGCGTTCCTGCGGCCGGTCGGGTTTAAGGCGCTGACGGTCGTTCTCATCGTCGCCTACTTCTGTTTCTTCCTCGTCGATGTCGTCATGCTCGCGCGGGGACAGATGTCCTTCGGTGCGCTCCTGCCCGAGATGGTGGCATATGTCCTTCTGATGGCGGGTCTCATCCGCTTCGTTCCATTCAGAAACGAAGTCATTGCTGCAAAGTCTCAGATGGTTCCGGTTGAACCCAAGCCGGATGTTATGAATGGATCGCAGTGATTTTGATTTTCCGTTTCTGAGGCTCTTCTGCGCCGATCTCAGCCGCAGGTTCTTTTGTCAGGATCTCATGGCGCGTGGTGGGAGCCGGTGCAGGGGAGGGATACCCGCCCCGTCCGTCCTGCATCACCTTGCCGTCCTTGAGGGACACGACGCGTGTCTGGAGGGCTTCGACCAGTCCGCTGTCGTGCGTGGCGAGGATCACGGTGGTGCCCGCCTGATGGATTTTCTGGAAGAGCCGGAGAATTTCCATGGATTGCCGCGGGTCCAGATTGCCCGTCGGCTCATCGGCGAGCAGGATCATCGGCTCGTGGATAATGGCCCGCGCAATCGCCACGCGCGCCTGTTCGCCTCCCGAGAGATCTGCGGGGAGAGCGGCAGCGAGGGGCACGAGGCCCAGAAGGTGCAACACATCCCATACGCGCTGCCGGATCGCGGCATCACTCCAGCCGCTCGCCTCAAGCGGGAATGCGCAATTCTCTCTGATTGTGAGATGGGGGATCAAGCGGTAATCCTGAAAGACGCAGCCGACCCTGCGACGGTAGAGCTGGAGGACCAGCGGCGGGATGGCCCGAAGGTCGACACCGTCCACTTCGATGCTTCCTTCCGTCACACGCTCGGCGCCGATGAGGAGCTGTAGCAACGTGGTCTTGCCGGCGCCGCTGGGTCCGACAATGCACACGAATTCCCCCGGATTGATCGTGAGCGACACGTGATCGAGGACGGTTTTCTGCCCGAATGTTTTCGTGACGTCTTTCAGGACGATCATGGGTGAAAGTATAGCGTGTGTTTTGGTTTGTGCATGACTGTTTCTCAAACGGATGAGACATAAGACATAAGCTGAAAGCTATACGCAGCATGCTTAAAGCTTATGTCTTACACCTTACGGCTTCTTCATGACCAGATAGACTTCCTTGCTGCGGTCGCGGCTGGCCCGCGGGGTCGCGATGCGCACGTCACGCCACTGCATTTTCACTTCGTGCAGGAAACCGTCGAAATCCGCGCCGCGAAAGACCTTGACCACGCAGTGTCCGCCGCTCTTGAGCCATCGCTCCGCGATCGCGAGCACGGCCTGATTGAGCTCGATACTCCGCCACTGATCCACATCCCGGATGCCGCTCGTCGACGGCGCGATATCCGAGAGCACGAGGTCGATGGCCGGCAGATGTTCCGACTCAAGCAGCGAATCAAGCTGTTCCGGCTGCATGACGTCCTGCACGAACGTCCGTACGTTGTCCGCAATCGGTTTGATCGGCTGCAGGTCGAAGCCAATGGCGAGTCCCTTCGGTCCGATGCGCTTGCTCGCGTACTGCAGCCAGCTGCCCGGCGCGGCGGCGAGATCCAATACCGTCTGTCCGGATTTCAGCAGGTGAAACCGTTCATCCAGCTCCATGAGTTTATACACCGAGCGGGCCCGATAGCCCTCTTTGGCCGCCTTCCGGCTCCAGGCGTCGTTGGGGATATAGCGCTTGGGCATGCCGAAATTCTAGCAGAGCTTTGATTGACAGAGGGAGGGGAATATTTAGAATGCCCGCATGAAAGATAATGAACCCACGAGAGATATTTCCTGGCTGTCATTCGAAGAGCTCGCGCGTGGCAGCAATGGTGAGGTAATCGCCGCCGCGTTCCACGGCGGGCCAGAGAAGCACTGCGGTACCGCGCTGGGGATTCCCGGCGTGCGTAGCGCACTGCGAAAAGTCGCCAGTCCAGCGGCAGGAGAAGGCGAGAGTTGAGCCTGTTAGAGCAGCGGATTCTTCTTGGGTTCCCCGACTGCGCGCGGGTACTTCGCTTTTGTCGCTGAGCGTTTCTTGAAGACGAGGATCTGACGCTTGCCCCAATTCCCGCCGAGGTCGTAGACGGAGGGTTTTTCCATCTGGCACGAGAGTTCCGATCGGGCGAGCAGGGCATCCTGCAGTTCCTGATCGATGTGGAGGCTCTTCCAACAGAGGATATGTCCACCGACTTTCAGGAACGGAGCGGCCAGTTCCAGCAGGATATTGAGCGGCGCCAGCGCCCGTGAAAGGACGATATCGTACTGCTCGCGGTGCGCGCTCTCGCGCGCCAGTTCCTCCGACCGGCCGCAGACGAGACGGACATTCGTGATCTTCAGTTCATCGATGATCCGCTGTACCGCCGAAATTTTCTTCTGTACCGAATCCACGCCGACGAATGAAGAGGAAGGGAGGCAGATTGCGAGCGGCAGCAGCGGGAAGCCGCCGCCGGTGCCGAGATCGAGGATTTTGAATGATCGAACCTCTCCCCCTAACCCCCTCTCCACATGAGAGGGGGAATGTTTTTGGATTTGTTGTTTAATGATGTTCATCACATTTTCGAGATTGTTGAAAATTTCATCATTGGTGAATCGCAGTGTTTTGATGTGGTGTTCTTCGTAGAAATATTCATCACGTTTTTTGTCTTTGATAGTATTTGCGGTTTCATCGTGTATGTCGCCATCCACTTCAATGACGAGATTGAGTTGAGGACAGAAAAAATCAAAGATCGCACCATCCAAAATGTATTGTCTTCGAAAACGAACTCCGAGTACGTCAAAACGAAGTTGTCCCCAGAGTTTTTCTTCTGCTTCTGTCGGTTGTTTTCGCATTTCACGTGCAAAAGAAAGTAAATTCTCTGGAGTAGAAGGTTTCTTCCACTTGTTCTTATCCGCCCCTTCCTCTCTGGAGGAAGGGGTCGGGGGATGGAGGTTGTGAATCGTCTCCAGTGCCGCCAGCGAATCTAAAATATTTCCCGTCCAGCAGGCTTCGGGCGTGCGGAACGCCGATAGATTGATCTTCGCGTTCTCGTGCAAAAATGCAGAGGCGAGCTCATGGAGACGGCCTTCAAGCGTTTGCGGGATCATCATGTGACAGCCACTATATCGTTATCAAAGCCGGATTGGCTTTCAAATATTTTGAGCAATAGTTGACAGCAAACGGAACGGTTATAGCATTGCCCTCCATTGTTCCACAATTCCTATGACCAATACCGGCAAGTCCCCTGATCGCACCACTCCAGAAAGCCCGACCGGTCCCGACTCAACGGTTGTGGATGAATCATTGTTTCATCCGG
>CAZVLZ010000062.1:0-4237 GCA_964628345.1 uncultured Candidatus Peribacteria bacterium
GCTCTGCGGGAAGAGCAGTGAGTTGCTGCAATGCCTTTGCGAATGAGGCATGGTCCATCAGTGTTTGTGTTCTTTCCTACTATTATAACAGAAAGCCTTTTTTCTCTCAATGAGTCATTTCAGCCCATACTAAAGCCAAAACCCACCACCTATATCCCGCCTCCTCATCCTCCCCTTAGTTCCCTACTCCTTCCTCAATGAGCTGCTTCCCCTCCTGAATCTTTTCAATCCCCTCCTCTACCTTCGCCGCCCGCTCCTGCAGGTCCTGCACCGTCGCCCTGGCACCGCTCATCACCTGCACTCCCAATTCCACGGCCTGCTTCCCCGTATCAACCGCACCCTCGACCGTCTCACGCGTGGTCGAGAGAGCCCCACTCGCACTGCCCGTGAGCTCGGCCCACCACGCACGCGCACGGGCCTGCTGGCGCTCGACCGGCGCGCAGCCCGAGAGGAGGAGAAATATGCACACAAAATTGAATGCCCAATACATCGAAGGCTTGCCTCGTGGCTTCTCAACCTCTCCCCCTTGCCCCCTCTCCACGAGAGAGGGGAAAAGCAGAGACTCCCCTTTCTCTGCTGGAGAAAGGGGTTGGCCCGCCCGATCCGTACCGAAGATCGGTACGGGCGGGGGGATAGAGGTTATGTGCATAAAAGTCCGTAGAGAGATCATGCAATATCGGTACCGGTGCCCCCGCTCTGCTGCCCCACGCCAAACTTGCGGAAGAGCTGCTCGAAGGAACCATCCGACTGATCGAGCGCCTGATGAAGCATTTTCACCTCATGATCGCTGAGCTTGAGCGACGAAGACACGTTCTGCCGCGCATCCGCCTCGATGGTGGGAGCACCCAGTTTTTCGACACCCTGCAGCGACGCATGCAGGACGATATAGGCATTGCACGTATCGCATTTGAGCTGAAGCAGCATGGCATTATCGCTCACCACGCGCACTGCGCCAAAATCCACCGGCACCTGCTTGCCGCACTGCGGACAGCGCATCTGATTCCGGATCCGGAGGAGAATTTGCTGGAGCGTGTGAGGATCCAATTCCATCACCGCAAGTATAGCACGGAAGAGGTTCGGATTCAAAAAAATCTGGTGTTGAGAAGGTGGCTTTACATGGCCACAAGCAAGGGGGGCAAAAGAGGTTCGGGAAGTATGAAAAGTGGGAGAGGTCTGATCGTAATTTTATCTCTGAAGAAGAATCGACGTACCTCTCGGACCCTGCTCACTTCTCTCACCTCTACAACCTTTCACAACACTGCTACACTTTCCATCCGTGCCACGACTTCCTTCGTCTTCGCCCCAGAAAAGCCCGCGGATTTCGCGCAAGAGTGCATTGGACCCGCAGCAGGAATCTTCCGTGCGCGTGCACCGTGTCCCAAAGCAGAGGGGAAAAAACGCCTCCCCCACACCCATTCCCACACCCGCCGTTCTCTCCCCCGTGCCTCCCCGCGAGGCGGGCCGCCAGAGGCGAGCCTCGCTCGAAGCGGGCTGGCACGAATTCACACTGCATGCCACTGCGGCAGTGGCCGCTATTATCGCCGTCGTCGTGCTCTCTCAGGGAGCGCTGAAGGACGGAGCACTCTCCCTGACGGCTGAGCTCATCCCCGGCGAGCGCGTTGAGATCGGCGTGGAACATACGAAACCCGTCACCCTCTCCCTCTCCTTCACGACGAACGGATCGAAGGGAGTCGCCGACATCCGTCATGATGCGCTTGAAACGGTCCGTGTGAGCCTGCCCTCCGCATGGACCCGGCGCGAAGTGGGCGGCGTGCCCCTCGCGGCTGTTGCGGCCGATGAACCGGCTTTCGGCTTCACCCGATGGAGCCTGCCCGCCGGTGCCGTCGTTTCGTTCGATGTCACCCCCCCCGCGAGGATCCTGCTCCACAACCCCTCCGGTATCCCAACGGAAGTGGAGCTCACCCGCGTGAACCTGGATCAGAACACCGTTGAGAGAGATATCGTTCTGATTCAGGAAGGATCAGCGTTACTTTGGTGAATGGTGAGAGATATGTTTACATCCCATTCGATTGGGAGGGGCGCGCCACTGGGGGTGAAGGGGAAGGCCCTGTCACACTTGAACGTGCCGACGAGTCGGCTCCGAAGCCTTGGAGGAGCCAGCGAGGAGGCACAGGGCCGGGTGGAGGGGAGTTGGCGCGCCGGCGTTTTGGCTCCACCTTTTTCGCCGGAAAAAGGTGGAAAACATCCCAAAGATCCTGTGAATCCTTCAGAATGATCACATGGAGATTCTCCCCATTCACACCCCGACTCTTAAAGAAAATGATGATCTCATCGAGATTCTCCTGAAGAATACTCCATTCGAAGAGAATGACATTCTTGTGATCTCCTCTAAGGCAATCACCACCGTCGAGGGCACGCGGATTGATCTCACCAAAATCACAGTAACACCCGAAGCACAGGAGTGGGCACAGAGGAGCGGTCGCTCCGCCGCGTTCCGCCAGGCCGTGCTCCATGAGACCAAACGCTTGCATGGCAGAGTGGCGGGCGGCAGCGCCATCGCCATGCTGACGGAACTCAAGCCCGACCACATGGAGGGAAGCATGCTCGTTCCGAATGCCGGACTCGATCAGTCGAATGTGCCCGAAGGATTCGCCATCGGCTGGCCCGTGGACCCGGTCGCATCCGCGACACTCCTACGCACGCGCCTGCAGGAGAAAACCGGAAGGCGGATCGCGGTGATCGTGAGCGACAGCTGCTGCCGGCCGCGCCGCTGGGGCGTGACCGCCTTCGCCCTGGTTGCGGTCGGCCTCGATCCCCTCTCGTCCCAGATCGGCAGAAAAGACCTCTTCGGCCGGCCGCTCACGATGACAGTGGAAGCGGTTGCGGATCAGCTCGCCACCGCCGCCAATGCGGTGATGGGCAACGCCGACCAATCGATCCCCGCAGCGATCATCCGCGGGCACGGTCAGCGTCTGAGTGATTTCGTGGGCTGGGTGCCGGGGATCACACAGGAAGAGGATTTGTTCAATGGGGCGTTCTGATGCCCCAAAACATCACACGTAATCCTCCGAATGAATCCGCTCTTTCGGAATTTTCCATTTTTCGAGCGCTTCGGTGCGGACGCATTGGACCATCTCCGGTCCGCCGCACACGTAGATGCTGCGCTCGGAAAGATCGGGAATCACCTGAGACGCGACGTCCTGCACGTGACCGGTGAGCCCTTTCCACTCTGCAGGAGGCCGGCTGAGCGACACATGCACATGAACGTTCGCATGCCTCTTGGCGATCTCCTCAAGTTCTCTGGTCCAGAACAAGTCCTCATCGTTGCGTACGCAGAACAAGAGATCCATCGGGCGGACATCGCCCTGATGCAGTGCCTCCACGATCTGGGAACGCAGGGGGGCGACGCCGGACGTGGTGGCGAGAAAGAGGAGGCGGCCTTCCTTCCCGGACGGGGCAAGCCCTGCACCACTCACTGCGTTCGGGTGCGGGGCAAGCGTGAAGTTACCCAGTGGACCCTGGAACACTACGTCATCGCCGATTTTGAGCGTTTCCGAAATCCACCGCCCCGCGCGGCCGCCGTGCTTGATCCTGGCAACAAACAGGAGTTCCGGTTCGCTCGGCGCGGATGCGATGGAGAAGGCGCGGCCCTGCACATCAGATGGATTGTCGACGAGGGGAACCTGGAACATCACGAACTGCCCCGCCCGGAAAGAGAACCCTGCAGGTTTCATGAGCGTGAATTCGTAGGTGTCTGCGGCAATCTTGCGGTGGCCGTTGCAGCGGGCGGAGAAAGTGGGCAGGGGCATGTTGCGGATACTGTGACAGAGAGCTCGAAGGAAATAAATGAAAGAGAAGAATGAAAGGAAATAAAGGATTCTTCTCTTTCTTTTCGTTCCTCTATTTCTTTTCTTTCCTTTATTTCTTTTTGTTCCTCTATTTCTTTCCCCTCCCTTCGCTCACAATGGTATCTCGCCCAACTCGACCATCTGCAACACTCGCGGATACCACTCCTTCTCCAGCTCCTGCACGCGCTTCTGAAGCGCGTCGGCAGTATCGCCGGGGAGGACCGGACAGGTCTTCTGCAAAAGGATGCGGCCGGTATCCACGCCTTCGTCCATCAGGTGAATGGTGACACCACTCTCCTGATCACCAGACGCGAGCACAGACTCGTGCACGTGGTGGCCGTACATGCCCTGTGAGCACAACCGTTTGCACCGACAAATGCCATTGTTGGAGAAAAGATTCCATGCCACTCGGCCGGTTCTCGACTGTG
>CAZVLZ010000062.1:4247-4794 GCA_964628345.1 uncultured Candidatus Peribacteria bacterium
GCAAGAATGGCTTCGTGAACACGAAAATCGAACTCCTCGCGCGTCTGTCCCTTCACGCGCTCGACAATCCTAAACGGGAGCCCGGCTGCCTTGGCCTTGTCGATACACGCCTTGTCCGGGCTGTCCGTGACGAGACCGAGACACATGGCCGTGAGCGTACCGTGCCGCATCGCTTCGATGACGGCCTGGAACGTTGTGCCGCGGGAGGAACTCAATACGACGAAGTTCATTCTGAAGGAAAGAGAAGAAATAAAGGATTAAGAGGAAATAAAGGATGAACGAAGTTTCGTCACAAGAAAACTGACGCGGCAGATATGTTCGTCACATCGTGCAAATTGCTCTTGGGTCAGATAACCCAAATCCTTCGAGAGAAGACATTCGCAATGCAATTCCTCCAGAGAACCTAATGCGATGAGAAAAAAGTACATCTTCTCTTTTTCGGAGCGTCGGACATTTCCTTCCGCAATATTGATCGGCACACTCGAAGCTGCGCGACGAATTTGACTCACCAGCGCAAAGCGTTCATCGGAAGGAAATTTCCGCGTCA
>CAZVLZ010000063.1:0-4783 GCA_964628345.1 uncultured Candidatus Peribacteria bacterium
AATGTTCTTAAACGCCCGCTCGAGCGGATACTTCTTATCCAATGGATCGCCGTCAAAAGCCTTCAGGATGACATTCAACTTCTCCATCTGTGCGATCATACCGAACAGGCGCACGCATTCAATCATTCCCTGCAGTTCCTTTATTTTCCTTCAATCACTGTCCACGAGAGAGGGGTTCCCCGCTCAATGGCACACTTGGCGCGCTTTCCGAGGACATTGGGGATTTCTTTGGGCGGCAGCCCGTCGGCCGGGCGGATGGAGCGGACATTCTTTTCTGTAAATACTTCGCCTTTTGCAATCGTTTCGATAGCGAAGAGTGATCTGCGGAATTTCTTGCTCTCCTGTTCTTTTTCGCCCGGTTCGTAAGACACGATGCCGAGGGCACGCTCCGTCATGCGCACGCTGTCCACCATGTGACGGAATTCATTCGGCTCCAGCGAGAAGGCGGTATCGGGTCCCGGTTGCTGGCGTGACAGACAGAAGTGCTTCTCGATGACGCAGGCACCCAGTGCCACTGCGGTGATAGGTACGGCAAGTTCCAGCGAGTGATCCGAGAGGCCGATGTTTACCTTGAAGCGCTCGCGCATGTCCGGGATGGTGCGCAGGTTCATTTCTTGGGGCATGGCGGGATACGCGCTCGTGCACTTCAGCAGAATGATTTGATCGCTGCCTGCATCCCGCGCGCACTCCACAGCTTCCTGAATTTCCTCCGCGCTCGCCATACCCGTCGAGAGAATGATGGGCTTGCCTCTGCGAGCCGCGCAGGCAATGAGCGGCAGGTCCGTGATCTCGAACGAAGCGATCTTGTAGGCGGGGACGTTCATGTTTTCCAAAAAATCCACGGCAGTCGTATCGAAAGGGGTGGAGAAACAGTCGAGTCCGATTTTTTCCGCCTCTTTCTTGAGCTTCGGCTGCCATTCCCACGGGGTGAATGCTTCGCCATAGAGTTCGTGAAGCGTTTTTCCTTCCCACATTGTCCCTTTGATGCGAAATTCCTCGCGGTCACTCTTCATGGTCAGCGTATCCGCCGTGTAGGTCTGTAATTTTACCGCGTCCGCACCCGATTTCTTCATGGCGCGGATTGTCTCGACCGCGCGGTCAAAGCTTCCGCCATGGTTCGCCGAAAGTTCCGCGATGATGTAGACGGGATGCCCCGCGCCGATGGTTTTTCCCTTGATGGTCACCTCCGTCTTCATCGGATTTCACGAATAAGCTCAAATGCCTCCGCCGCCGGCAGCCCCGCGACGCTCCCCCAGTACTGGGCATGCGCCCGGAGCGCCTGTGTGGAGCGCGGATGCGGGAAAGCGCGGTTTTCGCCTTCATAGAGCGCCATCGCCTCGATCTTCTTTTCAAGGGTCGCGTCGATATCCACGAACGTATTCGGGCGGAAGACAGGATCGAACTTCTGGAACGCCCATTCCGTCGATGACGGAACCTCGTAGGCGTAGACGCGCTTCACCGGCGATCCGCTCATGGGGCGGGTTGCGGTGAGCACCGCGCGGAAGGTGCGCTCATGATCAATGTTCAGGTCCCCGCCGTGCTGGGTGAAGACCGTCTCCGGCTTCAGTTCCTCAATTTTCATCTCGATCGCTTTCACAATCTCCAGCAGTGGCACCGTATCGAAGCGGTTATCGGGCAAGCCGTGGAGCGTCACACTCTTTGCACCGAGGAGCGCGCCGGCTGCGCGTGCCTGACCGCGTAGTTTTTCTTTTTCGGAGGCGGGTGCCGTGGAGGCTTCTTTGAAGCGTGATGTGAGTCCTTCGCCCAGAATGAGGACATGCACGGCGTTCTTCTCCTGCGCAAAACGCGCCATACTCCCCCCGCAGCCGAGGACTTCATCATCCGGATGTGCAGCGACGACGAGGATGGTCATAGGGCAGAATGAGGAGGAAGACCTTTCTTCGCCAGGGCTTCAGAGGGCGAGGGGGTGATCGTTACCTGTGCTTCGAGACGATCATCATAGAACACGGCGTTCCTGAATTCATAGCGGAATCCCTCCGATTCCATGAATGCCGCGGGGTACCCTTCACCATCCAGCATGCGGATGAAATCGTATAAAGCCTCGCGCGAAAGGCCCGCAGGAATGCGACTCTGCTCCGGCGTGCGGCGCTCAAAGATCACCGGCTCTCCCCCCTGTTCCTTCGGTTCGGGTTTCTCATGGATGATGCGTGCGATCATGCGTGCGGCGAGTGCACTGCTCCGGATGAGAATCTCCTGCGCCGTTCCCTTCAGGCTCATATCCTCCTTCAGGTACACCGGACCGGCATCCAGTGCATCGGTCATGCGCAGAGCCGAGAGTTTCGTCGTCTTGTGTCCGCGAAGGATCAGGTTCTGCAGCGGACTCCCTCCGCGGCCGTACGGCACGTCCGCCATGTGGAAATTGATACACTCGAAGGTGTTCCAGATAGCGGACGGCACCTTCCATGACCAGTGGAGGAAGAAGACGAAGCGCGGCTTCCACTGTTCCAGTACCTCTTTTGTCAGCTCACTCCTCTCCCCGATGAAGTGCCAAACGCCCGGGAGGGAAACGATCTGCTCATCAAACACCTTCCGGTTCCAGGACTTGCAGCCGCAGACGACGTAGGTTTGGGGACTCATGGATGCTTTCGGAGGAGATGATAGACCTTCTGCCCGTACATGTGCTCTGTGGGCAGCTCTTCAAATCCCGCCTTGAGGAAAGCGTGTCGGGAGGCGGTATTATCCGCTTTGATGAAGGAGTGGATCGCTTTCGTCTCTGTGTTGTGGAAGAGCGACGCGACACCTTTTTCGATCAACAGGGTTCCGTACCCCTTTCCCCGTGCGCCCGGAGCGAGATGGATGTCCACATCCGCCTCGCCGTTGTCCTGAAGATCGAAACGGATTTGCCCGACGGGCACCTGGGTTGCATCGAGCGCGATCAAAATCGTGCAGTGCGGGTCTGAGAGCTTCTTTGTAAACCACCGCTCGTGGTTTTCCCAAGGGATTTGTTCGGTGACGAAGGCGGTCGCGCGCACGTGAGGGTCATTCGCCCATTCGAAGAGGAGGCGGCTGTCTTCTTTCGTGGCCGGTCGGAGCGTGAGGGAAGGGGGCATGGCATCAGAGAGTTTCTAACATGGTGGCAAGGACGCGCTCACTCCCGCGGCCGTCGACGAGGAGCGGACCGTTCACAGCATACTGTGCCCGCTCTTCTCTGTTCTTCAGGAGACCGAGAATTTCTTGCGCGATGCGGTCCACAGGAAGCTCCAGGGGATTCCCCAGGAATGCTGCGACGTTGCGCTGCCGCAGGTTCTCCGCAACCGCACGCTGATTGTCCGCGAGCACGCAGAGGAGGGAAGGCACGCCGAGAGAGGCAAGTTCGTACGATGTCGTCCCGGCTGCCGCGATGCACATGTCCGCCTGCGCCATGAGCCGGGGCATTTCTTTGGTGTCCACGATGATACGGGCGTCTCCGCGCGCGGATTCGATTTGAGCGCGGTGTGGATTGGCGCCGCCGATCACCACGGTCACTGCAAGTGGGATTGCACGGATGGCCTGAAGCGCCTGCAGGATCTTGAGCGTTGCATTCTGCGGATCCCCGCCCCCCATGGTCACCAGTACGGAAGACGCAGTGTCCGGTATTTCTTTTTTCTGCCGTTTTGCCGTGAGGAATTCGCGGCGCAGCATGGTGTATGTGCAACCGAGAAGGAGGCGCGCATCACTCCGCCGGTCGGCGTACCACTCCGGATGGTTGGGGGCATAGGAATTCTGGTTGAGGATGAGGTCCGCCGCGTAGGGCGCCCCGTGTCCGTAGTCGTCGATGAAGAGGAGCGGGATTCCGCTCTTCTGGAGTGCAGCCTGATAGGCGCCAGAGAAATGATAACCATCCACGACGATGAAATCCGCTGCTTCGGCTTTGGCGGTCTTCACGCATTGCGCGGCATCATCACTGCTCCCCGGTTTTGCATCGAGTATGATCACGTTGAAGCGCCCCTCTTTCAGCCGCTCTTCCACGGCGGAAGCTCCCGGTGCCATGACGAACACAGCAGTGTGTCCGGCGTTTCCGGCCGTCTCAGCCAGCGCCAGACAGCGCATCACGTGCCCCAGGCCGATGGTTGCGCTTGCATCTGTGCGGAAGAGAATTTTCATGAAGAGGGGAGGGCGGGATCTTCACTGAGAGATTTTTTGTATCCCTCGTTGCAGATAATTCCTTCATTCATGGCCTGCAGTTCGGGCTTGCGGGCCAGGAGCGCCAGCACTTCTTCCTGCCCGAAGACGCCGTTGCCGAGTTCCGCGAAGATCGCACGCACGAAGGCGAGGTCCCGCGGCTCATCCACGGTCCAGCGGAGCGCCGAAAGATCTTCACTCTGTGTCACGTGCTTGATGCGGAAGAGTTCCGGGTGCTTGTGGAGGTAGGGCGTGACGTGTTCCCGTTCCGATGGGAGCTTGGCTTCGTTCCGTGCGCGGGTGAGTGCTGCCATGGAAAAGACTTCGGTATCCAATCCATCGGGATAGGTCCGCTCGATGGCGTTACTGACGTAGTCGTGGCGCGCGGGATCGAACGCGTTCACCACCGTGCGGATGACGGCGGGATCCAGGAGGGGGCAATCCGCCGTGAAGCGCGTGACCACGTCGGCTTTGTACGTCCGCGCTGCCTGATAGTAGCGCTCAAGTACGTCATTCAGGTCACCGCGGAAGCACTCCTTTCCGTTCGAGGCGCAGTACTCCGCCACCGGGTCATCTGCGGGATCGGTACTCGTGGCGAAGACGATGGCATCGAAGATGTGTGCGGCTTCCGCGCGGCGGATGACGTGGGCGAGGAGGGGGG
>CAZVLZ010000064.1:0-4625 GCA_964628345.1 uncultured Candidatus Peribacteria bacterium
GATGTTGGCGAGAACTGCGTCATTGGTATCGCTCGTGTACTGCGCGGTGGCCGGGCCATTGATGCCGATGGTGAATTCACCTGCATCGATGGTGACGGTCGAGGCGAGATCCGTGGGGATAGCAACCTGCGAACCGTAGAGCTGGCCGTTCACGCCGTAGCCGTACAGAGAACCGACTGCGAAGAGGTCGGAGCTCTCCTCAAAGTGCATCTGGATGGACTTGTCTGCACCATTGAGAATGTCTGCGACGATCTCGAGCGTGATCTTGTCACCCTCCAAAATCGTGAAGGGAGGATCAAAGACCAGCGTGATGAAATCGCCGACCGTCTGCGCGACGGTGTTCGTGAGGACTGTTCCATCCGTGCGGCGGACTGCGATATTCACGAAGTCGCCATCGGAAACGGAACTGTTCTGCTCGAAGGTCATCGAGTAGAGCGTCTGATCCTCGGTGGAGTCAGCGTCGACTTCAAATTTGCCGACGACGACACCCTTGTCACCCACCTGCACCTGGCTCGGATTCACCGAGCGGTACGTGATGGTGATGATGCCGGACGTCACAGCAGCCATCTTGAAGGTCTCGCCACGAAGCGGGAAGTTCCCGGTGACGGCCTGAGCGTTGCTGGTGACATCGGACGGCAGTTCGACCACGAAGTTATGCTCCGAAGCCGTAATGGCTGCGGAGCTGAAATCCGCGACGAGGTCGACCGTCACGGTCTCGCACGGATCGATCACGAGTGCGGAGGAGAACCGCAGATCTGCGGTCTGGTCCTGCGCATCGATCGTCCGCTTGCGCGTCACACGCGCGCCATTCACGGCGGCGTACACGCCATCAATGTCGGTGGACTCACCGAAACCCTCATGGAGGACGGTGAGGTTCTCCACCTGCACCTTGTCCTTGCAGGACGCGGTGAAGTCTGTGGAGAGCAGAACGACACCCACGGCACCCTTCGGAAGGGTGTCACCGCGGGGATTCTTGGAGGAGAGAGACACCTCGAGTTCACCGTCGCCCTTCACGATGGTTGCGTAACCCTTGAAGGTCTTGGTGCCCGAGACTTTGTCTCCGGCCTCAGATTCGACGTCCTTCACCTGCATGGTGTACTCGTGCTCTGCCACCATCTCTTCGCCGAGCGTGAGCTCAACTGTGTCCTTGGCGATAAGCTTGGCAGCATTGATCGGCACCGTCGGGGAGCCGGACATCGTGTAGTTGGCCTTGGTCTCGGCGGAGGTCTTGTCCATGGACACCGTGAACTCGATTTCAACAGTCACAGAGGACGTTGCCATGACAGACTTCACGGCCGGAACCGTGACCTGGCCCTTGCCGCAATCGACACCAAAGGTCAGACCCTGGTCGACGCGGTGGAGCATGACCACCATTTCTGCGCGGTTCATGTTGTCAGAGGGGCGCACACGACCCGTGGAATCGTCACCCTGCAAGACACAGTGATCTGCAGCAGTCTGGATGGACTCCGTGTACCACTGGCCGGAAGGATTGTCGACGAACTGCGCAGCAGCGCCGGTCGAATCCAGCCCGAAGGCACGGACGATAAGAGACGCTGCCTCTGCGCGATTGATGTTCGCGTTCGGGCGGGCGTTGCACGGCTTCGAGCCGTAGCAGTTGTTGTCACCACGCACCCAGCCCTCCTTGGCTGCCTCTTCCATGTAAGCGTAGAACCACGCGCCAGTCGGCACGTCGTTGAAGCTCGGCACAGCCGGAGGAGTGGAGAGCAGACCGCCATTCAGCATGACGATCAGCTTGGTGAATTCCGCGCGCGTGGCAGTGTCACCACCACGGAAGCGCGGTTGCGTAGCATCGAGGTAGCCGGCATCGGTAAAGGCCGAGACGGCATCCCCGTACCACACACCTGACGGGACATCGCTGTACGCTGCAAACGCCGTGCCGACCTGAGTCAGCATGATCGCTGCGACGGACAGACCCGCACAGGCTCTCTTAAAGCGGGAAATATCCATAAGAATGGAGTAGTAGAGAGGAAATAAAGACCGAAAATTGAGGAAATGAGGAAATGCGATGATGGTATGAGAGTGTTGAACAGTGACGCGCCGCCTGTCTCCCTGCGCTCTTGTGTGCGAGAACGAGTTCCGCTGGGCGGTACTCTTCTCCTTATATATAAAGAGGTGTCACGAGGCCAGAGAGATCCTTTCCAGGGGTAGACGGACACTGAAGGGAACACGACTCCCCTTTCCGCAAAACGGAAAGCGAAGTGTGGAACTTGTCTCGTTCCGCATACGCGGGACAAAGGCAAGGCGCCGACTTGTCAAAGGGCGTATACACGGATCTCGCTTTCCTTTCCTCGAGGAAAGCGGATCGCGGAGATCCTATGGAAATCCGCAGCAGGCTGCAAGATCTCGCACGGATCCGTGCACCGAGTGAAACGGGGTAGCCGGAAGAGTGTTACAGGCCATTTCCGCTCCCAAGGGCCGGAATACACTGCTTAGAACGGCACGTATTCCCTGTTTCTCCGTAGAGAAATGAGGAGAAAATTGCAGGGACCCCTAAAAAAGAGGGGAGAAAAACTACCTTGATGAATAAGAAATATGTGTTAGTAAAGCTCTTTTTCCGTTGAGCGACCTTAACATGACGTTTTAGTGCCCTGACATTTCCGCTTGGATTCCCTTATCCCTTCCCCATGAAGTGCAGCATGAACGTTCATCGGGAACTATCGAAAATGCAAGAAAACATACAGAAACAAAACACACACCTGGCGCATAGCATCTGTGAGTGACAATCGAGGAAAAGGCCAACAACTCAATGAGGTTTACTGTTAGGAGGGTAAGGGAGGTGTCGGAGGGGGTAGGGAACCCTTCGGCTTCGCTCAGGACGAGCCGAACCCGCCCGAACGTACCGACGTTCGGTACGGGCGTGGCAAGGTTCCCTCCTCCTCTGACAAAAAACTGATTCAAACCCGTATGAACGAGAGAGCGATCCCTTCTCAGCCGCGTTTCGCGATGAATCATTTTTTACAACTTTTTCAGTTCCTGATCATCGCCGTTGTCGCGCACTTCGTATCCTTCTTTTCGAATCTCTTCCCGCAGCTCATCGGATAAGTGGTAGTCCTTTGCGCTGCGTGCTTCTTTGCGCTTCGTCAGCAGTTGCAATACTTCCGCCGGAACATCCATCTCCACAGAATCAAAACAACCGAAGGTGTGACGAATCATTTCAATGATTTCCCTCACTGCATTCAGGCCTGATTGATCAAGATCATTTTTTCGTAATCGAGACAGCGTCATGAAATCAAACACAGCAGCAAGGGCAGCAGGCGTATTAAGATCATTATTCATCGCCTGCCTGAATTTAACTTCCCACGCACCACGAATATCGCCGGCATTTTTTCCGCCGAATTCCAATGCAGGCACCCATGACTCAACTTCCTCCATCCATTCCATAATCTTCCGCCGCGCCTTCTTCGCATCCTCCAAACCCTTCAATGTGAACTTCAAATTGGTCCGGTAGTGGACCGAGAGGAGGTAGTAGCGCAGGTCCAGGGGGCTGAAACCCTGTGCAATGACGTCTGGCAAACTTAACACGTTGCCAAGGCTCTTACTCATTTTCTCCTCCCCCATCTGGATGCGGCGGCGGTGGACCCACGTGCGGACGAATGGTTTTTGGCCACTACTGGCCTCACTCTGCGCAATCTCGCATTCGTGGTGCGGAAAGATGTTGTCCTCGCCGCCCGTGTGGATGTCGATCTGGTCTGCAAGGAACTTGCGGCTCATGGCGGAGCACTCGATGTGCCAGCCGGGAAATCCTGCCTCGGCATCATCACCTTCGGTATAGACAAGCTCACCCGTCGCGTACTTCCACCGCAGCAAATGCGGCGCATTCTCGCCCACGCATTTCTTCCACAGCGCGAAGTCCGCGCTGCACTGCTTGCTCTCCCGCTCGTCCACACGCGCCCCGGCACACAGATCCTCGAGCGCATTCCCCGACAGCGCACCATAGGAGGGAAATTTTTGCACAGCGAAATAGATGCCGTCATTCGTCTCGTACGCGTAACCCTTCGTAAGAAGGACACGAATCATGGCCAGCATCTCTTTGACCGTCTCCGTCGCACGGGGCCGCGCGAATGGCTCCAGCATGTTGAGCGCGCGCTCGTCCTCCAGAAACTGGGCCTCGTACTTGCGGGCAATCTCCAGCGGATCGAGCTTCTCTTTCTTGGCCTGCTTCTCGATCTTGTCATCGCCCTGGTCGCGGTCATGGAGAAGGTGGCCGACATCGGTGATGTTCTTGGCATGCATCACTTCGTACCCGCTCACCTCGAGCCACCGCCGCAGCAGGTCGGCCATGAGGAACGAGGCGTAGTTGCCGATGTGCGGCCGGCCGTAGACCGTGGGCCCGCAGGTATACATCAGCACCTTGCGAGGCGTGATGGATTGGAACTCCTCCTCGCGCTTGGTGAGGGTGTTGTAGAGACGGAGCGCTGATGCGGTCTTGTCGGCCATGGGCACAGCATAGCAGTGACACCCGCATAAGAAGAGAAGGCCCAGTGCACGAATGCATTGGGCCTTACTCTGTGACAATCGGTAACCCATTGGGTTACGAGCTGGTCGAAGAACTGGTGGCGTCGCCATCAGGTTGACCCTCGGGGGGTCCGTCAGGGGGCTTGGCA
>CAZVLZ010000065.1:0-4495 GCA_964628345.1 uncultured Candidatus Peribacteria bacterium
ATCTTCGCCTCTTCGGGTCCCGCGGCGGCGGTATAGTCGGGCCGGTTGCCTTTTTTCGTATCACCGGCGAGCGTGAACTGCGACACGACCAGCACCTCTCCCCCGATATCCAAAAGAGAGCGGTCGTTGATCTTTCCATCGGCACTGTCAAACAGCCGGAGCTTCACGATCTTTTCTGCGAGCAACTGGGCCTGCAGAGACGTATCGCCGCGCATGACGCAAAGGAGGATGAGATACCCCGGACCAATGGAGCCGACGGTCCGGCCGTCCACTGCAACGGAAGCGGCAGTAACTCTCTGAAGAACGATGCGCATGGAGAAAGTGTAGCGGAAATGCGAACCGCATCTCATTGTTCCACTTTCCTCCGTGGACAACGGAGCCATGAGCGAATTCCACTTCGCATTGATCGCCAACATTGCAGCACAACAAGGCTTTGCTCGATGCTGAGGTTGATCGGCTGCGTACGAAAGATGGTACGAGCCTCCATGTATTGACATATTTTCATTTGATTGCTTACCGATCAATATAAATCCGTGCAGAATTATTGACTCCCGGCTATTTCTCTCTATCCTTGGGCTTCGACCGAAGACCGAGGGCACAAGGCCGCAGGCCGAAATAAGCCCCTCCGAGGCATACAGCATCGGCCACCCGGTTCCGACTTGGTGCTTCGTGCCGTGTGCCTCGCTGGTCTCCCGGTCAAACGGGAGATTTTTGTATCTACCCTTCCCTACGCCCTAACCCTAACCCTACCCCCCAGAACATGCCCGTCACCCGCGCACAGAAAGAGGCACAACTCACGGAACTCAAAGAGAAAATGAGCAAGGCAGAGTCCATGATGTTCGCCCAGTACATCGGGCTCAAAGTGAGCGAAGTCGGCGAACTCCGCCAGAAGCTCCGTGAAGCCAATGCCGAAATGAAGGTGGCCAAGAAGACGCTCATGCGCCTCGCCACCAAGGCCAGCAACCTGCCCGAGATTTCTGAGAAGAATCTGACGGGGCCGGTCGCCTGCATCTTCAGTTTCGCCGATCCGCTCTCGGGCGCGCAGGTCGCCTTCAAATTCGCCAAGGACCATGCCCAGGTAAAGATCATCGGCGGCATCTACGACGGCAAACTCCTCACGAAGGAGGAAGCGATTGAAATGGCGAAGATGCCAGGCAGGGAACAGCTGCTCGCGATGTTCGCCTCGATGCTGCGTTCTCCGTTGGTTTCCTTCGCCAGCATGTGTTCCTCCCCGCTCACCGGTATGGCTCGCGGCCTCTCGGAACTTGCGAAGAAGAACGCCGCTGCCGCACCAGCCCCTGCTGCTGCGCCACAAACTCCTCCCTCCGCGTCCTAATTCTTATTTCTAATTCTTTATTCCCCCTATCGCTATGGCAGACGTCGCAGACGCACCGGTCCTCTCCGCAGGAGAGAAAGCGGTCATTGACGCCGTTGAGAAGCTGAACGTTGTGCAGCTCAATAACGTCGTGAAGTACATGGAAAAAGTGTACGGCATTTCCGCCGCCGCCCCTGTGGCCGTGGCAGCCGCCCCCGCCGCTGGCGGTGGTGAAGCCGCCGAGGAGAAATCCTCGTTCGACGTGGAGCTCACCGATTCCGGCGCGCAGAAGATCGCCGTGATCAAGGTGGTCCGCGAGATCACGGGGCTCGGCCTCGGCGAGGCCAAGGCCGCCGTGGACGGCGCTCCGAAAGTCCTCAAGGAGGGCGTGGCCAAGAAGGATGCCGACGAGATGAAGAAGAAACTCGAAGCGGCCGGTGCAAAAGTCACGTTGAAGTAAATCCGTTCTTCAGACCGCAGCTGGGTGCATCGCGCCCCGGCTGCGGTTTTTTGTGAGTAGAATAGAGGGAGCATGGAGACGCACACGAGATCATCGGACGAGCGCTACCTCGAAATCGACGCACTTCGCACGATCGCCATCCTCTGCATGGTCCTCTACCACACCGCATTCGACCTCGCCTTCTTCTTCCATGCGCCACTCGACCCTCTCGCGGGAGGTTGGCTCTGGCTCCAGCGGTTCACGGCCAACCTCTTCCTCCTGATCGTCGGCGTGAGCTTCGCGATCTCGTACGGTCGCATGGAGAGACGAAACGCGACACGGGGAGAGATACTGCGGAAATATGCGAAACGCGCTGCGGTGCTGTTTGCCTGCGGGTTCATCGTTTCTGCCGCGACGTACCTGTACGTCGGTGACGCCTGGGTCCGCTTCGGCGTGCTGCACTTGATCGGAACAGCACTGCTCCTCCTGCCCTTCCTCATACCACTCAGGGAAGGAACCGCACTGCTCGCGCTCCTGCTGCTCTTGTTCTCGCCGTTGCTGCAGGACATCGCCCCGGAATCCGGGTTCCTCCTGCCACTCGGTATTCCACCGCGCGCGTTCGCCTCGGTCGACTATTTCCCGCTGATGCCGTGGATGGCGCCGATCCTCTTCGGGGCTGCACTGGGAAACGCGCTCTACAACCGACGATGGCTGCACAGCCATCTGCCGGTACACCGTTTCACGGTGCTCCTCGCCCTTCCCGGACAACACGCCCTCCTGCTCTACCTCGTGCACCAGCCGCTCCTGCTCACGTTATTCAGGATCATTGTTGAAAAGAACGCCTGATGGACGAACGATCCCGTCAAAAAGGAATCTCAGACGGGGAAAAGTTTTCCTTTCTCGCCTTTCCCGCTAAACTCCCTCCGATGCCGTTCTCTGTCCGTCGCGTCAGTCAGGCGCGTCCGAAGCGCCGTTTTCCGTGGAAGTCGCTTCCATTGCTCCTCGCCATCGTGCGCCCCCTCAGGGGTTGGTATGCCAACTGGCAGGAACGTAAAGAAGAGGAGATCCGCTCTGAACGTCGCACGCTCATCCTGAAGCGCGCTCTGCTCGTGCTCATCGCCATCCTCTGCGCCTTCCTGCTATTGGCCGGAACGGTGAAGGCACTCGTGGGTCTGCACATCATTTCCATGCGCTCACTCGTTTCGGTCACCGGAGCGGACCTGCCCAGGGACGAGCGGGGGTTCACGAACATCCTCCTGCTCGGTGAGGGTGATGCCGGCCACGATGGCAAAGATCTCACGGACACGATCATGGTGGTGAGCCTGGACCCTACGCACACCGAGAGTGCCGTCCTGCTCTCCTTTCCGCGTGATCTGTACTTCCTCAAGTCGGAGAAAATGGGGAAAGGCCGCATCAACAGTCTCTACCGCGACTACAAGATCCTGCTGAGGCGTCAGGGAAAGAGCGAACGGGAAGCCTCGCTGGAATCGATGAAGGAACTCGGCGCCACGATCGGGACGCACCTCCACCTGCCGATCCATCACGTGATCAAAGTGAATTTCTCCGGATTCGAGCAGGCCGTGGATGCGATTGGCGGTATCGACATCACTGTCCCCGAAGCGATCAATGACACGGAGTACCCCGATGAGAACTACGGGTACGAAACGTTCGCCATTGCCGCGGGACCCGCGCACCTGGACGGCAAAACGGCTCTCAAGTACGCGCGCAGCCGCCATACCACCAGTGATTTCGGCCGCTCCGCCCGTCAGCAGCAGATCGTCATCGCCATCGGGCAGAAAGTGCAGACGGAAGGCCTCTACAAGAATCCCGCGACCATCACGGACCTGCTCAAAGTATTCTCGGATAACGTCGCCATGACCATGACGGTCCGCGAACTCATCGGGTTGGCCGGTCTTGCGGAGCAGATCAAGCCCGACCGCATCATCACCATGCAGCTCAACGACCGAAACGCGCTCTACGACAGCGTCGTGGAGCCGGGGGGATTTCTCTACGCGCCGCCGCGCGATCAGTTCGAAGGGGCTTCCGTGCTTCTCCCGGTGTCCATCCCCGAATTTCCGGTGACCTGGAAACAGATCGAGACGCTCGCCTCCCTCCTCTTCCAGCACCGGGAAATCCGAATCGCGCAGCCGCGCATCGCCATTCTGAATGCAGGTGCGAAGAGCGGCCTTGCCCGCAAGCTCGGCGCCGAATTGGTCCGGTACGGTTACAACGTGCAGCGGATTGAGAATGTAGACATCCCGCGGGAGACACTGAAGGCCGCCAACATTCAAAGCTACGTTTACGCCGGAAAACCGGAGGATGCCACGGCTCAAACGTTCTTTTCTGATCTCCTTTCTCTCCCCGTCGTCTCCGCCCCCGTTCCCTCCATCCCCACCGGACAGATGGAGCAGATCGTGATCGTGTTGGGACAGGACTATGCCTTTACGCCGCTTCAGAATCTCCTGACCACGCAATGAATCCACGCGAGATCATCGCACAAGCCTGGGCGATCACCCTCAAGGAGCGACAACTCCGCAGGTGGGGATTCGCCTCGTCGCTGTTGGAGACTCTGCTCAACACCAAGCTCATGATCTATCAGATATGGTTTCTGATCAGTTTTCTGCAGGGCGACCCCATCGGCTTTTTCGCCGATGTGGAGTGGCTGAGCAGACATCTCTCCTTCGCATGGGTGGCGACCATCGTCACAGGTTTCCTCATCCTCATCTTCATCGAATGGATCT
>CAZVLZ010000066.1:0-1201 GCA_964628345.1 uncultured Candidatus Peribacteria bacterium
CCTGAAAGTTGCTGGTTCCGTGATGGCGATTGAGCTGGATGAACGCATGATCCCCCTTCTGAAAGAATTTGTTGAAAAAAGCTCCCCTCCCCCTCCGGGGGAGGGGCGGGGGGTGGGGGAACTCACAGTCGTCCAGGGCAACGCCCTGCACGTCGGGATGCCGGACCGCCCGTACAAAGTCGTCGCCAATATTCCCTACCACATCACTTCCCCGCTCCTGCGGCATCTCTTTCTCGAATCAAAAAAAACACCTGCAAGCCTCACACTCCTGATTCAGAGAGAGGTGGCGGAAAGAATTTGTGCTGTGGAAGATGCCGGGATGCTCACGATTCTCGTGGGACTCTTCGGCAAACCCAGAATCGTCGCCCGCGTGCCGCCCGAAGCGTTTCTGCCACCACCCAAAGTGGATTCCGCAGTCCTGCACATTGAGTGTTTTGAGCGTCCGCTGGCTGAAACAAAAACCATCGAACAGCTCTTCAGACTCACGAAAATCGCCTTCGGCCAGAAGCGCAAGATGCTACGCAACACCTTGGGGGCGTTCCATGGGGGGGTAGAACGCCTTGCAGGGCTTCACATAGAGCCAACCAGACGCCCCCAGACACTTTCTGTCGGAGAATGGATCGCGCTCGCGCGCGCATGGCCGGAGCATGAAGGTGCATGAAACCCTCTCGGTTAGCCACCACCTTCCTCCTCTGTTTCATCCTGACGGCCTTTCTGCTGCAGTGGTGGCAGCGCGCTGCGTACCCTTTCGAACTCTGGTCCATCCTCCTGTTGTTCGGATTGGTTGCACTCGTCGGTTTGGTGGAAGAGAAAACGCAGACGCCCTGCGCGTATGCCTGCGCGATTCTTCTCGGCATCTCGCTCGCACTCGTTTCCGTCGCCCGGACCACTCTCAGCCCCACGCCATCGACGGTGGCCTGGTACGCACGAGGGCAGACAGTCACCCTTGTCGGCACGATCAGCGATGAACCGGATCGCCGCCCTCCCTCCGTCCGCTACACAGTCAGTGTGCACTCACTGACCGAGAGCGGCAGTCTGACGCAAAAACCGGTGAGCGGCCGCGTGCTCGTCACCGACCCCACGGGATGGCCCGAGCGGGCATACGGGGATGAGATCGTAGTACGGGGTCGGCTCACGCTGCCCGGAACCATCAACGGTTTTCGCTACGATCACTACCTGAGCATCTCCGGTATCTCCGCCG
>CAZVLZ010000066.1:1211-4174 GCA_964628345.1 uncultured Candidatus Peribacteria bacterium
TGATGCGCCCCCAGATCGAAGGAACGGGCATCAACAGCGGAAACGGCATGTTTGGTGGACTCCTGTGGCTCAAGCAGCACTTTGAGGCGCGCCTGAACAGGCTGTTTCCCGAGCCGCACGCCTCACTCGCCGCCGGCCTCCTCACGGGATCGCGCCGCGGCATTCCGGAGCACCTGAGCGAGAGCTTTATGCGTAGCGGCCTCACGCACATCGTGGCGATTTCGGGGTTCAACATCACCATTGTGATCACCATCGTACTGGGCGCGCTCTTCTGGCTGCCGCTCCGGTGGCGACTCCTCCCCGCTACGCTGTCCATCATCGCGTTCACGGTGTTCGTCGGGGCCAGCGCCTCGGTGGTGCGCGCCGCCATCATGGGCATCCTCGGACTCTTCGCCATCACGGCGGGACGCCGATCCGACGTGCGACTCGCCATTCTGTGGACGGCATTCTTCATGCTCCTATGGAATCCTAAACATCTGTGGTACGACGGCAGTTTTCAGCTCTCCTTCGCCGCCGTGATCGGTCTCGCCGAGCTCTCCACGCTCATCAAGCCCTTTCTCTCGCGTCTGCCGAATGTACTGGGTGTGCGCGAGGCGCTGGAGGCGACGATGGCCGCACAACTCTCGGCCGTGCCGATCGGCTGTCTCCTCTTCGGCAACCTGTCGCTGATTTCTCCGTTCGCCAATATCCTCGTGGCTCCCGCGATTCCGCTCGCGATGCTCCTCGCATTCCTCTCTGCGGTGGCAAGCTACGCCGCCTTCCCCGTCGGGCAGATCCTCGCCTATGCGGGATGGGCGGTGCTGCAGTGGATCGTCCTGGTCGCGGAGTGCTGTGGGCGCATCCCATTCGCTTCGCTGCACTTTGATCACGCGAGCGTGGTCCTGATCGTTTCGTACTACATCGCCCTCACCACGATAATGATCTGGCATCAAAAAAACCGTCGCGAAGCGGTGGGTGGCTCTGACGGGTCCCAGCGCTGAGCGACATCACTGAAGGGAAAGGAGAGACCGTGAGAGGAAAACCGCAGGTTTTCCTTTCGCGAACTACAAATACTCCCACGATCGCAACTTATCCGAATCATCCACCCACCGGTCGCCGATATCCGTGCGGTAGTACATATTCGGAATCGTGATGTTCTGCATGCGCGTGTACATCTGCCGCTGTGCCTCACGCATGGTGGTGCCCGACCCCGTCACCACCACAGCGATGCCGTCCGCCCCCGTGATGAGCCATTCGCCGTTGATCTCCTGCAGATCCGCAATGTGAATGCCTTCCGTACTCTGTCTCTTCAACACGACGATGGCCCCTTCGGAGAAGGATTCAAACGTCTTCGGATCATTGAAGGGAAACGGCGGCACCACGATCAGCGCCCCCACCTGATAGCCCCGCTTGGTGCGGATGACGAAATCCTCCCCACTGGCCAGTTTGAAGAGCAAATTGCCCATCGGTTCTATGATGGCCTCCTGCTGCAGACAGATCTGCGGATATCCGAAGCGCGCAGTGAATTCCAACGGATAGATCCCGTTGCTGTTCACGATGGAATTGATATCAATCGGTCCCACGTATCCCTCCGCAGCGAGCGTCGGTTCGAACGGACGCAGCACCGCCTCAAAAATGGGACTCTTGGGCGTCCAGAACATGCTGGTGCCCATCTCGCCCGTCGAAACGCCGAGTTCCCCGGGGAACAGTTTCTTGTGTTCGAAACTGACACAGACCGGATCCAGAAATTTTTTGCCGTTGAAAAACCCGCACACCGCCACTTCCACTCCCGTGACACGCTTCTGCAGCTGGAACACATCGATCTCTTCGTCCCACGTCTTCTGGTAAGCGCGCAACATGCGGATGACGTCACTGCCGTCATCCTCCTGCCCCACGAACAACAACTGCTTGAGGTTCTGCGCCTTGCCCGAGGGTTTGACGACGTAACGACCGGGATTCTCCTGCACATACTTCACTCCGGCATCAAAAGAGGTGAACTCCTGATAGGGAATGATACGGACCTTATGGCGCTTGAGTTCCTCCTGACCGAACGTGCGATTATTCTCCAGATCATCGGTGTACGGCGTTCCTCCGACGACGAGCTTGCCCTTTTGCCGGAGTTCCTTGGCCATCGCTCCCTCGCCGATGAAGTCAAAAACGATAATATCCGCCCAGTCGATGGACTGCTTCCAGTCCTCAACGAGTTCCACGAAACCGTATCCCACATCCTTGTATCCGGGCTCCTCAATGCAGAGACGGACCGCGTGCCCCTCGCGCGCAACCACCCATGCGAGGTCCGTATTCGTCCCGTCGTAGGAGACGAAGAGAAATCGATGCGTGACTCCGTTCTGTAATTCACCGTTCATGAACGGAACACTAGTGCAGATGATAAATGAAAACAAGAACCACATGTGCGTGAACGCACGCACAAAAAATTTTCCGGGCGATGGCGTCACACACCCCACAGGACACTCACGCATTCAGCGCGAGCGTGTACTGCGGGACGGAAGGGAAAAAACGGCTCTTGGTTCGGTCTTCCGCCTCATCGTACTCCGCAAAATCGATGGTGGTGCACGAGCGCTTCAGTGCTGCATCGATATCAAGCAGCGTCATGAAGTGACCGATGCCGGGATAGCGTTGCGTGTTTGATCCGCAGAGAAGCGCATAGGCAATGGCACGATGGAAAAGGAGGAGATCAACGGCAGCAATCTCGCCGTCTATACGCACCGCGATGGTGGTCACTGCATACGGAGATGATGGGGCCGCCTGCATGATGCGATCGAACACGCGCACCAAACGAGCATCACGGAACGGAGAATCCTCAAATCGCTGTACATTGAGTTGAATCAGAGCAGAGAGCGCAGCAGGGTCATCCCTGCAGATCTCCGGTTCATGGGCGATGATCGCACGTCGATCCCTGCGCATATTGGATCGCAGCTTCTTCGGGAGAGCCTGCAGGTACCCTTCGCTCGTCTGCATGCCCG
>CAZVLZ010000067.1:0-4161 GCA_964628345.1 uncultured Candidatus Peribacteria bacterium
CATTGGGGCGTGCCGATCTCGTCCTGGCGGCGGTAGCGCTTGCCGATGGAGCCGGTTTCGTCGAAATCCACGATGAGGTCCGTTTCCTGAGTAACTTTTTTGTACAGCTCTTGCGCCTTGGCGATCAGGTGTTCTTTCTTTGAGAGTGGCAGAATCGCCACGTCCACCGGCGCGAGGCGCGGATCGAACTTCATGACGACGCGCGTCTCATCATTCGGCAGTTTCTCCTCGGTGTAGGCCTCGAGCAGGAAGGTCAGTACGGAGCGGTCGCAGCCGAAACTCGGCTCGATCACATGGGGCAGGAACTTCTTTGTCGCATCGTCGGGATCCGTGTAGGTGAGATCCTCGCCGCTGAATTTCTCGTGCTGCTTCAAATCGAAATCCCCGCGGTTGGCGAGGCCGAAGAGTTCGCCAAATCCCCATGGGAACCGGTACTCGATGTCGAGAGTGCGGGAGCTGTAGTGACTGAGTTCCTCCTTGTCATGTTCGCGGATGCGCAGGCTCTTCTTCGCAATGCCGAGCCCCGTGAACCAGTTCCAGACGGCTTCCTTCCATTCATCAAATATCTTCTTCTCCTTGCCCGGTTCCACGAAGTATTCGATCTCCATCTGCTCAAATTCCCGCGTGCGGAAGGTGAAATTGCCCGGCGTGATCTCGTTGCGAAACGCCTTGCCGATCTGTGCGATGCCGAACGGGAGACGCGGCCGCATGGTATTCACGACGTTCTTGAAGTTCACGAAGATGCCCTGCGCGGTTTCGGGGCGGAGGAAAATCTCCGTTCCCTCGTCTTCAATAACGCCTTGGTGTGTCTTGAAGAGGAGATTAAATGGCTTCGGCGCGGTGAGTTCTCCTCCACAGTAAGGGCAGGGCAGTACGAGTCCAGTTTTCTTGAGCTGCTCTGTCGCAAGGTATTTTATAAGTTCTCTGAAACTACTCTGGATGAGAGTCCCTTCTTCTGCGATGAATGAAGCGTTTTCCAGGAATTCCGACAGCCAAGATAGGGTGACAGAGGGATTTCGAACGACTGCAAGGTTCGGTGCCAGCTTTTTTCCATCTTTTTGACACCAGAGTCCTAAGTCCTCCAATGTGACATTTTGCCGTGATTCATACATTTTTTGGAGGGATTGGAACCACTCGCTCTCATTGATCAATCCATCCCAATGATCTGCTCGAATGAGTTTTTTGCAGAACTTACACGTGCTCATGAGGTCCGAGAAGTTGCCTACATGTCCGCTTGCTTCCCACGTCTTGGGGTTCATGAGGATGGCAGCGTCCATGCCGAACATGTCCTGGCGCTTCCTGACGAAGGTCTTCCACCATTCCTTCTTCACGCGATTTTTGAGTTCAACGCCCAGGGGCCCGTAGTCCCATGTGTTTGCCAAACCACCGTAAATTTCCGATCCCGGAAAGATAAAGCCTCTGCGCTTGCAGAGAGAAACGATTTGATCGAGAGAGGTGGCGGGCATGAGCGAATGTAGAATGGAGAATGTAAAATTCAGGATGGAGAATGACGAATGAAAAACAACAAGAAAACCGCAAAATTCTACATTCTACATTGTACATTCTCAATTTTCCCCTCTTGTTTTCGCTGTATGCAATGATCAGAAAACATGGTACAATATAACAAACACATGCACATCCTTCTCCGACGCATGGGCCTCTCCATGACAGCCGTCGCGGCGATGTTCCTGCCGACGGTCGTGCTGGCGCAGGAGACCGCGGCACAGGCAGGGAAAAGTGCATTCATGGTCATTGGAATGCTTCTGCTCTTTCTCGTGCTCTCGGTGCTCCTCACGAAGCTGTGGGTGGGTATCGTGAACGTGTCGCTCCTCGATGTGGAGCCGCTCTCCTCCATCGAGCGGCGTCATCCCTATCTGCCGTCGCTCAGGGTGATGCTGGCTGCTGTGTTTGGAACAGTGATCATGCTCATCCTCACCATCCGGACATTCGGAACGATTGCGCCGTTCGAGGGGCCGGAGGGTCTTAAGCGCGGCATCCTCTTTGCCACGATTGCGTGCGGCATTGCCGGGATGGGGCTCGTCCGCTGGCGGCACGCCAAAGAGTATGTCTTCGCCATCGTCCTCGGTACGATTCTGAGCTTCGTGCTCATCGGATTCGAACGGGTCCTCCTCGATTCATCGCAGAGTCCCGATCCGTTCTTCTCCGCACTCGGCGTCGTCGGGATCGCGCTCGCATGGCGGTTTCTCTTCGGCCCGTGGATCGCGCACATCAAGGCGACGGTCCTCGGTACCTTCATCTTCTGGGTTGTCTTTCACCTCCTGTGGCAGGAGGCGGAAATCGAACGCTTGGCGCATCTGCTGTCCATTGGCGTGGCACTCATTCCCGCCGTGATCTGGTGTGCGCTCTTCCTCAAGTACCACTGGGAGCGGATGAGCCTGGTCCTGCTCATGTTCTTCTCGGGCATGCTGTCGACGGTGCCCATTCTCTTCTACGACGCGATGGTGCGCGGCGGCATTGAACTGCAGTTTCTGCTCTTCCGCATCGTGCCCGAGAACTTCACGCGCGCCAGTAACGCGCTCATAACCGGTGCCATTGTCGAGCCGTCGGCCATGCGAGCCACGCTGCTCTCGTCGCTCCTGGCGTTTCTGCTCGTGGGCGTGATCGAGGAGGCCAGCAAGTTCTGGGTCCTGAAGAAGAGCGGAACGGAATTTTTCCGCTCCATCAACGACGTGGTGGAGCTGGGCATCATCGTGGCCATCGGATTCGCGTTCGCCGAGAACGTCATCAACCCCACGTACTTCGTTGGTTTCGTGCGCGAGTACCTGCTTGCCCCGTCTTCGGCCGATTGGGGCAGCTTCATCGGGAATGTGATCGGTCGCTCCATTCTGACGACGATGGTGCACATCGTTTCCACCGGCGTTCTCGGGTACTTCCTCGGTCTCGCCATCTTTGCGGGGCCCACCCTGGAGGAAGCGCGACGCAGAGGCAAGACATCGCTTATTCCTGGAATCGCCTGGGCTTTCCTGCGCATCCCCGAGAAGGCGGTCTTCCGCCGGCAGATGATCATCACCGGATTTCTGATCGCCGTCGTGCTGCACGGCCTCTTCAATTTCATGGTGTCGCTGCCCGATCTCCTTCCGGGCAATCCGCGCACTTTGGGTGAGCTCTTCGGTCTCGGCAGCGGATCGTATCTGCACCTGGTGTCCCTCATTCTCATTCCGTCGCTCTTCTACGTCTTGGGCGGGTTTTGGATTCTGTCAACACTCCTCTTCAGAAACGAGAATAACAAAGTGCACGGTCAGCTCGTCATCACCGATACATTCGTGCGGGTGGGGTGAGAACGTTACAGGTTGGATCGTTACAGGTTCCAGGTTTTTCCACGGGATCCCCACGCGGCCCGTAACGTGTAATCTGTAACGTGGAATGGAACAGCGTGATTGTGACTGCGTGGGAAAATGGGTAGAATGCGGCTCTCAAATTCTCCTCCCTCTTTTCCCCATGCGCGTCCTTCGCTCCTCCATTCCATCGTTTCTGCTCTCGATCGGATTCGTGTTCCTGCCGCTGACGGCCATTGCCGCCGTATCGGTCGGAGATGCTCTGCGCATGGCGGACAGCGCGCCGGTGAGCCGGGGCGAGTTTATCCGCGCGGCGGTGAAGGTGCTGGGGACAACCGGAGGAAGTAAAGCAGTGTTGCCCTACCGGCGCGTTCCACGCGATCTGGAGCCGCAGATAAAGGCGGCCTATGTGGCCGGAGCGCTGGTGACATTCGGCGACGAGCTCTATGCGGGTCAACCCATCACGCGGGGCCAGGCGCTCGAGGTGACAGTGGCTCTGCAGCATCTGACCGGCAAGGCGTCGACCCAGTATCGCGATGCGCGCGTGAGCGACCGGCTCTCCCAGGCGGTGCAGATTGCCGTGGACCGTGGATGGATGCAGCCGCGCTCAACGGCGCTCTTCGGCGTTGCCGAAGTGCTGACCGGCAAAGAGGCGCGATTGTTCCTGCGCAAAGTGCTCGGCGAAGGAGGGGAACAGGAGGAGACGGATACCATCCCCACCGTTGAGATCCGCTTCACTCCCCAGACCACCAAGCAATCGACGACGAGCGATTTACCCAAAGCGCAAATCCTCGAGACGCTCTGGAAGATCATCGAACAGGATTACCTGAGAGCCGACAAGATCGACGGCGACGAGTCGGCGTAC
>CAZVLZ010000068.1:0-1205 GCA_964628345.1 uncultured Candidatus Peribacteria bacterium
CGTGGCAAGACAGTTGTCTCTCTCCAGATGCTACCGACGGGCGAGTGGAACATTGCCGTGGGGACCGGCACTCCTGTGCGGTATCGCATGGTTCCCGGAAACAACACGAATGTGCCTTCATGGTTACTGAAGACCGCCACGCTCTCCGCCGACGGCTTGCGGTTCGAAGGAAAAGCAATGTATCAGGACAATGTTGCCGTTGAATACTCCTCTCCGAAACTCGTTGCGATGGCGGATATTCGCGCATTTTTTGAAAAAGTTGCCGACAATCCCAATAATGCCCAGCACACGGGTGCCGAGTTCCGCTTCGAGCGGGTTCCCGCGTAATTTCCCCTAATGCCATGACCGAAAACCAAAACAAACCATCTTTCGTTCCTCCATCCGCTCCCGCGGAATCCGGCTCAAAACTTCCTGAGCAAAAAGAGACCGAAGAGCAACGCATTGCCCGAGAAGCGGCGGAACGGCGTCAGGCGGAATTGCAGGCTGTGGAAAAGCGTACGCAAGCTGCGCGTGATGTCGCAAGAAATGGCCTGCCGGATCAAGCTCCTCAGACCTCTGAGCAGCCGCAGGCTCCCGAAAATGCTCCAACAGTTCCTGCCGCTCTTACAGAAGAGAAAAAGCCCGAAGGCTGGATGGCATGGGCGGGCGATCAGATGAAGAGCGGAGCACAGAAGGTGGAACAGTGGACCGATTGGGTTTGGGACAAGACGAAATCCGGTTTCGGCACGGGATGGGAAAAGACCCTCGCAGGGCTTTCGGCCACGGGAGAGTGGATCATGAAGATATGGGGCAAGATGGAATCGTCGTTCAATAAGGCACGCGCGGGGATTGCCGTCGCGCTCGGCGGGGTGGTCGCCAGGATGGATAAAATTCTTCCGGCATGGCTGAAAGACGGCTTCAACACGATCGTCGGGAACTACGGCGTCTTCTATGCCACGCTTAACCGGTTGGGGGTGAAAGTCACCGAAGGTGCACAACAGCTGGTTCAGGGTGCACGGGAGCAGGTGAACGCATCCGTTGACCGGTTTTCAGAGATCTACGAGCAGGCGAAGGCCTGGGGCAATACCACACTCGACTTCTCCGGATTCATCCGCGAAGTGGCGAGCCGCCTGCGAAAAGTGCAACCCTCCCTCACATTCACCATGGCCGATATGGTTGCCATGGCGGGCATTGTCGCCGGCGAGAAGCAGGTGGTACCTGCGGCG
>CAZVLZ010000068.1:1215-4075 GCA_964628345.1 uncultured Candidatus Peribacteria bacterium
GGTCGCTCCACGTCGACGTCAACCCCGGCGACCGCTCCTGCGACTGCTCCGGCCGCCGCCGTGGCGGGAGGGGCGGCTGTGGCTGCTGCTGCACCAGAAATTCAAAAGCCAAATCTTTTTCCTGAGATGAAGGAAGGAATGGATTACATCAATCAGGCACTCACTGTGTCTTTTGAGGGGGCGCCGGTTGCCGTTTTGATTTCGCCAACGGGCGAAATCAGCGTGAACGGAGTGCGCTACCGGCTTATACGTGCCTTGGATGCTTTGGAGCAAATATGGTTGGGTAAGACTATGTACTCACCAAAATCCTGTGAGGAGACTGAAGTTCAACCTCAACTCACAAAAGCGCTTTGGTCGCAGAAAGGATTGCTCCTGAGCGGCTCCATTCAGTTCACCGTGAAGCCGATGCTATTGGGCGACATTAAGGTGGGTACACATGCTTTCACAGATTCTGTTGTCTCAGTGCCTCATCTGAGCACAGTGCTTCGGGAGCTGAAGAGCAGAAAACAAAATGTGGTCATCGAGAAATTCAAGTTTGAGAAAATTTCCTGATTATTTCTCCTATTCTTTCATGCAACACACACATCACGCAGAACGCTTGGATGAAGGTGGGGTAGGTCCCGTCTCCCGGATTCGCAGCGGCGTCTCCGCGCTTGTCCATGGTGTGATGAGTGGGGTCGAACTGGCAGCGGATGTAGGGGGCACGGTTGCAGGCGGGACGGTGCGTGCAGCCGGGAAAGCCGTACGCAGCTTCGCCCGAACACTCTTCCGAAAATAAATTTTCCTTTATGTTTCCCACCCATTTTTCACATCGGGATCCCGAGTCGCTCCGTGAGAGACGGCTGATTTTTCAACAGATGTCCCAGAAGAATCCGGAAAATCCGCGCGAGCGGCCGCAATCCGTACTCGATCGGCTGACGGATGAACATGTTGATGAGGAAGACCTCGAAAAGGCCGTCGTGGAAATCCCCGAAGGATCCGACGTGTACCATGCGATGGTTCAGGAGGGGCAGAAGCTCGATAGCAAGCAACGGCAGATTGTCGGTGCGAACATGCAACGCCTGAGTGAACGCATTGAACAGCGTGCGAAAACCCAGGCAGATCAGGTGAAGGTGCTTGCCAAAGTGGAACGCATACGTTCAGCACTTTCCGCTCCACCCGAAGTGCGTCCGGCAGAGCCCGCAGTTCCCGCAGAAAACGTTGTGCAGCCTGAAGTTGCTCAGGATGTGCCTGTAACTCCCGTCCCGTCACAACCGGAGCAGGGGTTTTTGGCACGCAATTGGGAGCAGGCAGGAAAATACTGGAATGAAGCATCTCCGACCGTGAAGGCGGTGAGTGTTGGTGCCGGAGTTGCGGCTCTGACCTATGGTGCATACAAGCTTGTGCAGTGGTTGTGGGGAGGCACGAAAAAGGCGGCGGAAAAGACAGTCGAGAAGACAAAAGAGGGGATGGGATGGTTTACGAAGACGGTGATTGGGGGGAGTCTGCTCGCCGTTGCCGGAGTTGCCGGTTTCTTCGGTATCCGGTGGCTTCGGGATTACTCGAAGAGGATGGCGGATGATGTCAGGAATGCGATCAAGGAAGGAGCCACTGCCGCCACCAGAGAGGTCAAAGCTGCCGCCTCGGAAGCCCGTGAAGAGATCGCGGAACACGGAAAGGCAGCCGCAGCACGCGTGCGCGGCGCAGTCGATGCAGGCGCAAAAAAGTTGGCTGAGAAGAGCCACAACCTCACAGCCAAGCCCACAATGCCTGCCTCTCCCAAAGGTCCGGCGACCGGAGCCGAGACGGCACAGGAAAAAGCGAAGGAGTATGCGCCGGGAGTGGCTGTCTACCTCCTGTCGAAATACCTCAAGAGCGACAAGGTCGCCGATGTGTACGAATCGCTCAAAGGGAAGAAGGTCGGAGAGCTGCTCGGCGCGTATGATTCCGGCAGACAGGATGCGGATCCCGCCAAGGTTAGAACATTCTCCGTTGTCCCGGTCGGTGCCAAGGGCGATGAAGCCAGGCAGTACGAGGAGGCGGCGCAGAAGCTGGTCGCTTTCTGCGGCAGACGCGGACCGGAAGCCCGCACGCTCTACAATCAGTCACGCAAACCCGCGGATGTTCCCTTTGAGGATCTCACGCTTGAACAGTACGTGCTGTCGCTCGGCGGCGGGCTGGCGCTCGCGGCCGATGCGGTGGAGTTCAGTCACGATCTCTCGAGTTGGAAGCCGGATCTCTCTCTACTGAAGCGGATGAAAGAGGGGGCGCTCTCCGTCGGGCGCAAGATGCGTGATCTCAAGGACCAGCGTCTTTCGCATCTCTCTTCGCCGCTGCAGGAAATCGAAATGAAGGCAGTGTTGCAGCATCTGGTGGAGGCGGATGGAGGAGTCTTCGCGCAGCGCTCAGTTCGCTCAGTGCTCGGAGCCGCGCAGGTACGCCTGACCGAGGAACAGATCGGACGACTGCCTCCCGCGGAACGGCAGAAAGCGCGCATCCATGCGCTGGTTTTGGAGGTTTGCGAGCGCGCGCTCCCGACCGGACGTGAACTTTTGCCGTTCTTTCACCGCACGTTCCCTGATCGTGCCTGGAGCAGCAACCAGGCCGCGAATGAGGCGGTGATCGATCAGTATGTGCAGGAGATGTCCGTTGCGCAGGCTCTGCGATTCTTCTCGTACTGGCAGATGATCCGAAGTCAGAGCGGGGAGGAACAGGTCGGCGGTCTCGTGGCGCTGCAGTACGAGGTGCTCCAGTTCATCGACAAGCGGGATGCGGGATATTTCGGGGGGTTGATCAAACCAAAATTCAAATCCGCTGTTGTTGGGTTGACGGAAGATCTCGCCAGTCCCACATTCGGTCAGGCCATCGCTGAGGTGGCCAA
>CAZVLZ010000069.1:0-4058 GCA_964628345.1 uncultured Candidatus Peribacteria bacterium
CATCCACCACCGGGTAACCGGCCTGGATGCCGCGCGTCATGCCCTCCTGGAAACCCTTGTCGCAGGGCGAGATAAATTCACGGGGAATGCGTCCTCCCACCACCTCATTCACGAACTCGTAGCCTTTGCCCGGCTCCTGCGGAACGATGGTGAAGATCACGTGGCCGTACTGGCCGCGACCTCCTGTCTGCTTGATGTACTTCTCTTCATGTTCCACCTGCTTCTGAATCGTCTCGCGGTAGGCCACCTGCGGTGTGCCGACATTCGCTTCCACTTTGAACTCGCGGCGCATGCGGTCGACGATGATATCGAGGTGCAACTCGCCCATGCCTCCGATGATCGTCTGGCTCGTCTCATCATCGGTGCGCACCGAGAACGTCGGATCCTCCTCAGCCAGCTTCTGCAGGGCCATGCCCATTTTCTCCTGGTCGGCCTTGGTCTTGGGTTCCACCGCCATGTGGATAACCGGTTCCGCGAACTTGATGGATTCGAGGCGAATGGCATGGTCCTCGCCGCAGAGCGTGTCGCCCGTGCGCGTGTCTTTGAGGCCGATCACCGCGGCGATATCGCCCGCTTCGACTTCCGTGATCTCGGCACGGTGATTGGAGTGCATGCGCACGATGCGCCCAATGCGCTCCTTGGTGCCGGAACGGGAATTGATCATGTAGGTTCCGGCCTTCATCACGCCGGAGTACACGCGGACGAACGTCAGGCGACCCACGAACGGATCGGTGGCGATCTTGAAGGCGAGCACGGTGAGCGGATCGTCATTGCTTGATTGGCGCTCCTCCTCCTTCTCGGTATCCGGATTGATGCCCTTGGCCGGCGGCACATCCAGCGGCGAAGGCAGGAAAGCCACAACGGCATCCAGCATGAACTGCACACCCCTGTTCCTGAGCGATGATCCGCAGACGACGGGGTAGATTTTGTTCTGCACGGTGCCATGGCGCAGTCCCTTGATAATCTGCTCCTCGGAGAGCGCATTATTCTTGAGGTACTCGTCCAAGAGATCATCATTGACCTCCGCCACCTTCTCCATCAGGACGGCGCGGTACTCGGAAACCTCGTCACTCAAATCTTCGGGTACCGGGATCTCCACGATTTTCTCACCATGCTCTCCCTCGAATTTGTACGCCTTCCTGCGGATGAGATCGACGATGCCGGTGAAATCGGATTCCGCCCCAATGGGGAGCTGGATCGCCACGGCGTTCTTGCTCAGACGATCATGAATGCTCCCGAGGGACATGAAGAAATCGCCGCCAGTCTTATCCATCTTGTTCACGAAGGCGATGCGCGGAACGCCGTACTTATCCGCCTGGCGCCACACGGTTTCGCTCTGCGGCTCCACGCCCTGCGATCCATCGAAGACCACCACGCCACCGTCGAGCACGCGAAGACTGCGCTCCACTTCGGCCGTGAAGTCCACGTGCCCCGGGGTATCAATGAGGTTGATCGTGCTGACAACCTCCTTGCCATCGGCATCCTTGGCCTTCCACTGGCACTGCGTGGCCGCGGACGTGATCGTAATGCCACGCTCGCGTTCCTGCTCCATCCAGTCCATGGTCGCCTCGCCCTCGTGCACCTCGCCGGTTTTGTAGTTCTTGCCCGTATAGAACAGGATGCGCTCGGACGTCGTCGTCTTACCGGCGTCGATGTGGGCAATAATGCCAATATTTCTGAGATTCTTGAGATCCATGGAATGGAGAGGAAACGGGTACAGGTGAAACATGCATCTTGAGCGCAGATGCGATGTATCCGCGTCAAAGTGCGGAAACTATAGGGAAAAGGGCAACGCGGTGCAAATATTCGGGTGGGAAAGTGTGCGAATCGCAATTATTGACAGAGATAACAAAAATAGTACTTTGGATTCATGTTTCACGAACCGGAGTTCGAGCCTTCGGGTCCCACGATTCCCGGGAGCGCGCAGATCACATGGCGCCTTCAACGCATCATCGCCTCCGCCCACAGCGGTACTCCGAAGGGGGAAACAGCAGAGAGAACTGTAGCTCTCCCCCGAAAACCCTCACCGGAGGAACTTCAAGCGCAGGCACGACAGCAGCTCGATGCCCTCCTCAGCGGACCGGCACAGGACCGCTATGTGTTCGATTGTGCGGAACACTGGTTTCTGGCCGTGGACGGCGAAGAGCGTGTGGCGCTCCTCCTCTTGTTTTGGAATAAAGTGGGAAGACCCAAACAGAGAATCATCCTGCGTCATGTATCCGAGGCGCTGCGCGAATCGCTGCACACCAAAGGACTGTTGAACGGCATTTTCCAGGTGGAGTGATCACAGCACCGGCGATTACTTCGCGAGATGCGCAAAGGCTTTATTGGCTTGCGCCATCTTCAACACGTCTTCCTTCTTCTTCACGGCAGCTCCCTGCCCCGAGAAAGCATCGAGCAACTCCAACCCTAGACGCTGCGCCATGGGCATGCCTTTGCGGCTGCGTGCCGCGATGAGAAGCCACCGGATCGAGAGTGTCTGTTGCCTGCGCGGGTTCACCTCCACCGGCACCTGGTACACGGCACCGGCCACACGCTTGGGGCGCACCTCGATCAAAGGCGTGACGTTGAGCAATGCCTTCTGAAAGACCTCGAGCGGGGCATCCTTCGTGCGGCTCTTCACCACCTCGATGGCATCCCAGAAGACGCGTCGGGCCGTCGACTTTTTGCCATCCTTCATCAGGCAGCAAATGAATTTCTCGATCAGGGGATCGGAACCTTCGGGGATGTACGCTTTGATGGGCTTGGGCATGAGGCGAATTGAAAATTGATAATTGAGAATTGATACTGACCATTATGCATCATTTCTTGGGCTTCTTGGCACCGTAGCGGCTGCGGCCCTGCTTGCGGTTCTGCACGCCCTCGGTATCGAGAATGCCACGCACGATGTGGTAGCGCACACCCGGAAGGTCTTTGACACGACCGCCGCGCACCAGCACCATGGAGTGTTCCTGCAGGTTGTGACCCTCGCCCATGATGTACGCCTTCACTTCGTGGCCGTTGGTCAGGCGCACGCGGGCGATCTTGCGCAGAGCGGAGTTCGGCTTCTTCGGCGTCATGGTCGTGACCTTGATGCAGACCCCGCGCTTGAAGGGCGCACCCTTGGGGAGCGGCACAGCACGCATGTTGAGCGTGTTCCAGGTGTACTGGAGCGCAGGAGCCTTGGACTTGCTCCGTCGCCGCTGGCGCGGATGCCGGATCAGTTGATTAATGGTGGGCATAGAGCGGAGGGAGGGTACTGAGGGAAAAGGGAGGAGTCAACGATTTAGCGTCTGAGCTTGGAACTTCTGGGGTTTTAGGAACCGGCACTTTCGGCAGCTGCCTTCTCTGCCTTTTCGGCTTTCTCTGCTTTCTCCGAGAGGTAGCGCTGGCGGTAGACATCGCCCGTGGGAATGAGGCGACCGATGATCACGTTCGCCTTCAGATCCTGCAGATTATCAACACGACGGGTGGTGGCTGCTTCAACAAGCACGCGGATGGTCTCCTGGAAGGAAGCACCGGCCAGCCAGGAATCGGTGGCCAGAGCCGCGCGGGTGATGCCGAGGAGCAGGCACTCAAAGGTCACGTGCTTGCCCTTGCCCTTGTGCTCTTTGTCGATGCGGCGATTCTCGGCCTCGACGACACTGATATCCACCGTATCACCGGGCAGCAGATCCGACTCGCCCGCATCGATGATGCGGACCTTCGAGAACATCTTCTTCACGATGATCTCAAGATGTTTGTCGTTGATGGTCTGCCCCTGCGAGGCGTAGATCTTCTGCACCTCCTGGACGATGTATTTCTGCACGGCGTACGGACCTTTCTTCTCGAGGAGTTCGTGCAGATTGAAGTGTCCGATGTTGAGCGGATCACCCACCTTGATCATGTCGCCGGTGCGCACGCACAACGACTCGCGGCCACCAAATTCGTAGGTGCGCTCCTGAATCTCGCCGTGGCGCACGCGCACGATGCCGTTCTCCGCATGCGTCACCTTGCCCGTCACCGTGGCCTTGACTGTGGAACGATCCATCACGGACCGCGCGAGCACGGTGCGCTCTTTCACATCCTGTCCCTTCTTC
>CAZVLZ010000070.1:0-4018 GCA_964628345.1 uncultured Candidatus Peribacteria bacterium
GATGGAAGGGCCCCACCGATCGGCACAGGCCCGGCTGATGCTGTTGAGCAACGCCGGCCGGGGACACGCATCGATCAGCGCGCGCACATCCTCCGCGGACTCCGCCCAAAGAGCCGTGTCCTCCTGCCAATCGAATGCATCCCCCGTGTCACCGAACCAGAGAAAACGCTTCTGCTCCGGGTGATACCAAAGAGGAAGCATCGCTACATCCCTGCCGTCGCGTTCTACCACGACGAATTGAGGATCGAATCGGAATACCTCCCAGAAAGGAAAACGGAATTCCCAGAGATCGAAGAGACTCTCGCGGGGGCTGAAACGATTCCAGAGTTCCGCGCACACATCCATCCGCTTTTCCACGCGAACATTCATACGGGAGAAGGGAGTGCGAAGAGTGCGCTGAAATCGAAATCTCCCGCAAGAAGATTCGTGCGAACACAGGAACATCCGCGCTGCAGGAAAAGACGAATGTAATCGTCACCTGTGAGCTGGGTACAGGCAGAACCCCGCAGAGGATCCGGATTGTAATCCTGGTGCGCATTATGAGACGCGGCATCGATCGTTTCGAAAAGGATGAACCGTCTCGCGAGACGGGTGAGTTCATCCGCCGCCTGTTCCATCTGCTCCCTGGTGAGGTACTGGAATGTATCGATGCAACTGACAATATCAAAACTCTTGTCCGGAAACGGCAACTTGCAGACATCGCCGAACCGCATCCACTCGCGCACCGGAGAATGTTCCAGACAATAAGAGGAAACCTCCGTGCCAAAAGCCTCATAGCCCCGGTTGCGTAATGCGAGAACGACTCCCCCCATGCCGCAACCGACATCGAGAAACGTTGTCGATGGTGAGGGGGCAGTCGTGCCGAGCAGCGCACCAATCACCTGTTCTTCTGCAATGGTGGCGAAACGATCCAAATATCCCTCATAACCGTCCGTCATGTAGAAGGAACGATCGAACGCGGAGAAGGTATCGGGCTGCGGTGCGGGAGGAGAAGGCTGCATATCCGGCATGATGAAAGGCTAGGCGCGCCTGTATACCAGTGCAAGATTTTTGCATGCCGCAATCACTTCTGCAGCAGTGCCAACGCGACGAAAGCGCACACGATGCCGATCCACTGCACCCACGTGAGAGATTCTTTGAAGATGAAGAGACCGATGCTCACGGTGATGACGGCCCCGAGCAGCGCCCACAGCACTCCGACGACGGACAACAGGTTGCGATTGTAGAGCGCGGGAAGCCACAGGAGGACACCGATGGCATCCACCAGAACCACTGCCGCACCAATCTTCAAGGAGGGCGCGAGCGCCCACTGCTTGGAGAGATACTCGCCGCATCCGAAGAACAGCGCAGACAGAAGGAGCCAGAGATTCGACGGGACCACGTGCATCACAGAGAAAATCCACGACTCAGAGCGCGCACTGAAGCCGTCGATGGCAGAGGTGATCGGCACAGATGAAGAAAGTTTCTTTCTATAATTATAACATTTTTATTCCAATCTAACAACATCTCTTCTTCTGCGATGAAAAAATCAAAACGCCGATTGCAGCTTGTAGGATGCCTTGACTGACTCGGTATTGGCACTCTACACTAGAGAGTGCTAATCGCCCTTTTACATCTTTCCCCTTCATTCTATGCAGATGATCAAGCGCGATAACGGCCCTGCGAGGGGCCTCACCCCCTTCTCTGCCCTCTTCGAAGATGCGTTCTGGGATCCGTTCGGGTTCTTCGGCGCTCCACTCATCCGTCGTCCCCTCCCCGCGATGAATATCGCGGAAACGGCAAAGGATCTCACAGTCAGCGTGAATGTTCCCGGATACGAAGCGAAAGACGTGACGGTGGACGTACACAACAACGTGCTCACCATCTCGGGCCGCGCACAGGAGGAACAGGAAAAGAAGGATCAGGAATGGGTCTGCCGTGAATCCTCGTACGGCGAGTTCACGCGTCAGGTGCGCCTGCCGGATTACGCGGACGGCTCCAAGGCCAACTGCAAAGTGAAGAACGGCGTGCTCACGATCATGATCCCGAAGAAAGAGGAAGCCGCCAGGAAGACGCTGAACGTAGAAGAGGAATAACCGTATCTCCCCACCGAATCCTGAGACGCATGCCGGCTCAGGATTTTGGTTTGGCTGAGCGTGAGAACACAAACTTGATCGACCAGACGAGCGTCTTGAATTCGAAGAGCACGTGCAGCACCGCCAGCCCAATCGTGATGAGGCCGAACGTGGAGTGTAGCTCCGCCCATGTGCGACCGCTGACCCCCAGCGCGAGGAACGAGAGCGTCTCGGAACGAGACCATCCCATCGCAAAAGCGCTGAAGCCCGTGATGACGAACGCCACGAGCAGCAGCGGCATCGTAATGGACCGGAAGTACATGCGGATGCGCGGGTTGACCATAGGTGCGCAGTGTAGATGAGAGGAGGAATGCCGTCCATGAAATGGAACGGACCGCGTATACTGCAGAAGATGAGGATCGGGAAACACTCTGGGCTTCTTGCGGCCATGCTGGCCCTGTGCGCGATTGCATTCATCGCTTTTGGCCAATCGATCGCGTTTGGGTACACTCCCATTGATGACGCTTTCGTCGTTATCCGGAATCTGGCCACACGCGGACCGACCCTTGAACACATGAAAACAGCCTTCACGACGTTCGATCCGGAACTCTACATTCCGGCAACAATCGTGAGCTTTCAGCTGAACTATCTGATTTCCGGATTCGCTCCGTGGAGCTACCACCTCGCGAACGTGCTCCTGCACGGCATGAATGCAGCTCTTTTGTTTCTGATCCTGAAAAAAATCACTGCCGCCCCGCGCGCCTCCCTCTTCGCAGCTGCTCTCTTCGCCGTGCATCCCATCAACACGGAGGCTGTTGTCTGGATCACCGCCCGCAAAGATCTGCTCTCCACCTTCTTCGCATTCGCCTCGACCCTCGCCTTCTTGCAACAAACACGACGCGGGGTGCTGCTGAGTATCGCGTTCTTCCTTTGCGCGCTCCTCGCCAAAGTTTCGGTCGCCCCGCTCCCTTTCGTCTTCCCTCTCCTACTGACGATACAGGAGAAAAAATGGAACAGGGGCACCCTCCTTTCCGTGCTGCCATTCCTTTTGCTGTCCCTGATTTTCATCGCCGTCGCCCTCTTCGGCAAAGAGCGCATCGTGCAGACATCCCACCTGACGGAAACGCTGCTCCTGATCCCCATGAGCACACTCTTCCTGCTCGGCAAATTCCTCGTTCCGGGAAACTTAAGCCCCCTCTATGAAGTGACGGACCCGGTTACGCTGACCCATCCCTGGATCCTTGCGTCACTCATCGGTTTCCTCGGCATCATCGGTTTCCTCTGCTTCTTCCGCAAAAAATTCCTCACCCTAACCCTATCCCTCATCACCTTCCTCATCCTGCTCTCCCCCGCCATCCTCACCTTCCGCAAAGCAGGCACGGTCTTCCTCGCTTCCGACCGCTACCTCTACCTGCCCAGCCTCGGCGTCCTGCTCCTGATCACACTGATCCTGCAGAACTTGTCGGGGCGATGGACAGTGCCAAAACAGGTCGTTGCAGGCACGAGCGGTTTCATCATTGCGATCCTCTGCCTGCTCTCCATCCGGCAGACAATGTATTGGAAGTCGGCGGACACGCTCTTCTCCCACGCCCTCGCCGTCACCCCGCGGTCCATCGCAGCCCGCGTCGCGCTCGCACAGACCAAATTGGACAGCGATGACCCGCTGCAGGCGTTCGCAATCCTCAAAGAGGGATTGAAACAGAAAGACGACGTGCGCCTGCACCTCATGGCCGGAACGATTTACGCGCGCGTGGGGCAGGTCAGCGATGCACTGGAAGAATTCAAGAAGGTGACACTCCGCTCTCCAGAGAATGCCGATGCCTGGTTCTCCATCGGGTCGATCAGGGAACAGACGGGAGACAGCGCGAGCGCACTGGACAACTACCGGACAGCCGTCACGCTGGACCCCTCGGATGTGCCTGCGCTCGTCGGCATCGGGCGCATCCTCGCGGCCAGGGACGACC
>CAZVLZ010000071.1:0-227 GCA_964628345.1 uncultured Candidatus Peribacteria bacterium
CTTGCTCCAAAAATTCCAGCCGCGCACGGTGGTGGAGCCACTGGTGGAATGGATAAGACAAACAAAACAGTAACAACAAACAATTTTCGAGGAGAGGTCCGCCGCCACGGGGGGTGAAGGGGGAGGCCCTGTCCCGCACTCTTGCGGAGCAAAAGTGCGAGGGACGGCCGACGAGTCAGCGCCGAAACCTTGGAGGCGATGACGAGGAGGCGCAGGGCCGGGTGGAG
>CAZVLZ010000071.1:282-3762 GCA_964628345.1 uncultured Candidatus Peribacteria bacterium
CTTGTCGGGCAGACAAGAGAAAGAAGATTAACGTGTAATCATATACAACACCCAATTCCCCTTATCTTCATTCACAAGAGCCAGCGGAACCTTCAACCGTTTGAGGTTCCATTCCGGATTCCTCTTCACGTCCCACAACACATACTGAATACCATAGCGCTGAAGCATCCCCTTGGGATCGCGATCCATGCGCGCACAAGCTGCTTCGACCAACTTCACCTCCCTCTCCCGCACATCCGTGCCAAGACCTGCCGTGATCGAAGTCGAACGGTTGGCCGCATTCGCATCGGGCCAGACCAATTGCATCTGCTCGCTGATACGCCGCTCAGCGGGCGCAAGGGGGAGGAGGCCGAGACACACCCGTTCAGCGATCTCTTCGTGCGTCAGAAAAGCACTCTCGAGGTAGATGGACATCACAATGTCATGCCGGGTCGATGAAGAGATGAATGCAGACGTAGTGCCATCGGAGAGAATCCGCGTGCGCGGCATGCCATCAAGAATCGGCAGTAACGTCGAGAAGTGCTGTTCCGAAAAACGACCCGGACGAACCTGAAACTGGGTCAGAACGGGACGGTTATCCCACGCGATCGCAGCGATCATCAGCGCGGAAGCGCCGAGCGGGAGAAGAAGCAGCACCCCCCTGTGGTGAGCGTAGTCGAACCATTCGCGGGTGCGGATTCCTACGCGAAAAAATGGAATAGAGAGGAGAAAAACACACACCGATGCGAGCGCGATGGCGAACGTGAAGTGCGAGGTGAACGCGATTACCTGCCCGTGCACAACCTGCTGATTGATGACGACGAACACCGCCATCGGGAAGAGGATGGCGTATTGCTTGGCCCCCTGCAGCTCCGGCATCCTGCGACGTGCGATCAGGAGAACCAGGGACATGAGCAGGAACAGCGACGAGTAGATCCAGGATTCCGGAAGGTGTGTAAAATGCATCCCCTGCCGGAATGCCACTTCCGCGTAGAGGGGCAGGCTCATGGAACGCAGGATCGAAACAATGAACGGACTGGCCACGGCGAGGCCGACGATCAGAAGCAGGATCAGACGGCCCGCGCGCGACCGGAAGAGCGCAACACGACCCCGCTGGCGCCACCACGCTGTCAGCTCCCAGAGGAGCAAGAGCCCCACGTACGTCCAGGCGAACATCCACGCCCACAGATACACGCCGACGAGAACGCCCAGCGCGATACCGGCTGCGAGACCCGCCACAATCGAGCGGCGTTCCAGCGCCAGCATGACCAGGAGGATCGTCACCAGAACAAGGAGAAAACTCTCTCGCTGGTGAATGGGCCTGTTGAGCGAATAGAAGAGCGGGAGGAGGAAGAGCAATGAACCGAGTAGGGCACGGCGCCTCGGGAATCCGGAAATCCGGAAGAAGAGGAGGAGTGAAAGGAAGAGCAATATTGGAATGACCGAATCCAGCACCTGAAACACGGTGGCGGCGCGCCATCCCGTCCACCCGAAGAGCACGCCCTCCGCCTGCTCAATGAGCGCGAAGTGCATGCCGCCTGCGTACGGATCACCGAGGTACGGCTGTGCCGCCTGCTCCGGCCGCCCGGTGAGCGCCTCCTCCAGGCGCGCGAGGTACTGGTACTCGTCGGAATTGAGCTGGACGAGAATTCCTTTCGATTCGGGCTGTATCCAGTACAGAAATTGCGGGATTTGCAGGATCACCCCGAGGAGGAGCGCACACCCCGAAACGAGCAGGATCCACTTTGTACGAGCAGTCATGGGCAGAAGAATACTGGAATACTGGAATAATAGAATAACAGAATATTGGGAGAGCAGGAGCATGCATCTTTACAGAAAAAAGCCCGAACTCCGTTCCCTCACATTCCAGTATTCTAATATTCTCATACTCCAACACTCCATTACAACAACCCCAACCGCACCTTCAGCATCATGATCATGCCCTTCCAGGCATCACGGAAGCGGATTTTCTTGCCCTCTGCCAGCGTGCGGGGACTGTATGAAATAGGAACCTCGATGATGGGGATACCCCGCTTCAGGCACTTCGCGCTGATTTCCGCTTCCATCTCAAAACCGGTTGATTGCAGAGACAGAGACCGGAACAGTTCCGTGGGGAGCAGTTTGTAGCAGGTGTAGGAATCGGTGACGCGTCTGAAAAAGAGCAGACTCAGTACGGCACTCAATGTCTTGTTGCCCCACAGGAATCGGCGATAGAGCGTGGGATTATGTCTGAGGAAGCGTGAGCCGAAAACGGCGCTCCCGGGCGAAGAGAGCGCTTTTGCATGCAAGAGGGAAATTTCCGCGGGGTTGTACTCCGTATCCGCATCCTGGATCACGACGTATGCGCCATGCGCATGGTGCAGTCCCATGCGGATCGCATCGCCTTTCCCGCCGTTCGGTTTGGTGAGGACCTGATCCTGCGCTCTCGCGAGACGACGGAGGATCTCGAGTGAACGATCCTTCGATCCGTCATCCACAAAAATCACCTCTGTCGTTGCTTCACACGCGGCAAAAATGCGTGGAACGATCGTCTCGAGCGTGCGCTCCTCGTTATAGACCGGCACAATGATGGTCAGACTCGACAATGGCATGCAAAAGCGGGATACGACTTGGTAGGGCGCATGGTCTATCATTCACCCAATTGCTGCAAGCGGTTTCCGCTGTTACGCTTTCGCCATGCGCACCCGGCTTTGGCTTGCGGAAGGATGGATCATCCTGGGAATCGTCCTCCTGGGCCTTGCGCTGCGTCTTCTCTCGCTCACCTGGAATACATTCGCGCATGCCGACGTGCGGGGAGACGCGCTCGTCGGATCGTACGTCGTGCAGTACGGCCGTCTCTGGGATGAACCTCCCGATCCCGCCGCGCAACGCCATCCCACGTTCTTCGCCATCGATTCTCGTCAAGGAGTGCCCTCCCTCCAGCACGGACCCGTGTGGGCGGGGTTGGGAGGGATCCTGACGAAAATGTGGGGCGGGCAGACGAAGGCCGATGTCTTCCTTACGTTGCGCGTGCTCTCCGTACTGTCGGGAACGGCGCTCATGGTGTTGCTCTGGATCGTCGCCCGCAGGCTGGTCGGCCGGACAGGAGCCCTCGTCTGCGCGCTGTGGGCGTCACTCTCCTACCTGCTCATTGATTATTCGGGCAACGGCGCGTTCTACGCGTTGCAGGCCTCTCTCTATCTCGTCTGGATCCTGATCGCGCTACGGAAACCGACGACGAAGCGCGCGGCGGCACTGGGCGCCGTGACGGGAATCGCCTACCTCGTGAACTATCAATCGATCATCCTGCTCCCCGCATTGATTGTCCTGGAATTTTTCCAACGGACATCGATGAGAAAATGCGCCGCAAACATCGCGATGGGAATCCTGATGACGGGCGTCGCCGCTTCGCCCTGGCTCATCCGTAACCTCCTCCTCGTGGGCGATCCGTTCGCCCATCACCTGGTCAATACCGATTACGTCTTCACGAAATCCGGCATTCATGCGACGGTGGTGGACTCT
>CAZVLZ010000072.1:0-3729 GCA_964628345.1 uncultured Candidatus Peribacteria bacterium
TCCGACGTCCTGCCCGATACTCCAAGGATCTTCATCTCCTCCTCCCCCCACTTTTTCAATGCGTTATGGACGCTCGCCCCGAAACTCTCCCCTTCCGAGATTCCCCACGGGATTTTTTTGACGTGCGAAAACTCGAACTGCCGAGGACAGGTGCGATAGCGCCTCAATTGGGAATAGCTGAGGGACACGACGAAAGTGTACCCCGACAGGAGGAATGGATGCGACTCAGACATCACCATTGATGCTGCATGTTCTTGAGAATCCGCCGGTAGGGACTGTTGAGCACGCCACCCGTGATGGCAGGCTCCGCGAGCAGATTGTTGAGCAGCGTATTGAGGAAAACAGATTTGTTCCGTGCATTGCGATAATACGGCAGGAGCTCTTGGAACAAATGCCTCGAGTATTCGCGCCCCGTCCATCCATTTCCGCCCCGATACCGCGCCATGCGCAGTATGCGGCTGAGTTCTTCATGGCGAACCTGCTCCACGAAAGCGGCATCACCGGCACGCGGGTGACCAGCCAGATTCATGGGCGTAATGAGAACATCACGTGTGAGTTGCTGATCTTCGCTGGTGAAACCCTCTGGAGGGTTACGCATCATGTCCATTGTCACATGAAAATTCCAGCTCTTGTCACCGCGCTGCACGTGGAAACGGAATGGCGTCGGCTCGACTTCGGCGCCTCCTGCCGAAACAGCGGCATCTGTTGAGATATCGCTCATTTCCACATCGATGTCGCCGAAGCGTCCACGGAATGAGCCGGGAGCAAGCATCAGGTGACGCAGCTTGTCATCCACCTGATACTCGCCGGGAATGTAGACGATACCGCCGCTCTGCGCACGATTCAGTGCCGCTGCACGCAGCTGTTTTTGGGCAGCAATTTGTGCGGTGCGCTTGGGCGCCTCGGTCGTCCACGTATCGCCGGCGAACCGCTCCTGCTGCATGTGCTTCTGTTCCTCTTCGGCCGCTTTTGCCTTCCGTTCCATGAGAGCCTTTCTCGCCTCCTGCAGCAGTGCCTCCGCACCCGGACGGGCGAGGAATTCCTGCAGCGGAATGGGACGATCAAGTCCGTCGATGGACGCGGGCTTCGGCATCCCCGCGAGCATGAATGTTCCCGCACCCCGTTCAATCACGCTCACCTTTCCGGACTCCAGATCCCCGAACACATACGTGGCAAGCACGCCGGAGTGATTGCCGCCGATATCCTGTCCTTCGAACAGCACGGCCTGCAGGTGCCTGGATTCAAATCCGGCGGACTCGGCCTGGGGGTATTTGATGAGACGAGCGAGGTCGCGGTTCGGGTGCGACAGACCCCGCGTCAGCACGACCGGACCATGCTCACCGTAGAGTTCCTCGTAGGAAGAAGCTCTCCGTGGTGCACTCTGCATGCGCGAACACAGACGGTCCAACCCCTCGGTGATGTAGGAACGTGCCTGATCGTAACTGGCGGCATCGCGTGGGCGCTGGAACAGATCCATGAAGCTTGTGTTCTCATGCATCGGAGGCTCGCCGAGCTTCTGGGCAATCATGTTCGCCGCGTGAAAGGGCGCAGCATAGAAGAACGCGTCCAGTTGCTCGACTGTTGATTGCGGACGCATGATGCGCGAGAGTGACCAGTCGTTCCAGCGCTGACGTTTCTCTGCCTCCTCTTCGCCGAGCGTTTCGGCGCGGACCGTGCTCAACTGCAGGCGCTGAGCAGGATCCTCGATGAAATCGTACGGGACGGTGGGACTGCGCATATCCAGTGTCGACGGCAATCCCGGGACCGATGCCGGAGAGACGACAAAGAGCGAAGGCTGGGCGACACCACGCGTACGATTGAAGCGGTCCAGCATCTCGGCAAGAAGAAGCTCCGTCCGGGTTTTCTGCTCACGGCCGGTGAGCGCCGATTCGCGCAGGCGCTGCCCGAACGCCGATTGCGCGCCTATCTGCGCCATGGCCGTTTCCCATTGGTCACCAAGACCCTCATTGTTCATCTGCTGACGAAGGGCAAGGAGTTTCACATACCGCTGCTCACGCACGTGCTGCAAAGCAAAGATGGATGCTTCGCGCATCGCCCGGCGCAGCTGCGTCATGGTCATGCGTGGCGGAACAACGACCCATCCTGAATCGGTATCGACCTCCCGCGCATTGCTCCATCGCATATTCTCTTTGGAATGTGCGAAGAGCGAAACGGAGAGGAACGGCAAAATAATTGGTCGAAAATCCCGATCGAAGAACTGGTCTATCGCATCAGGCGTATCAACGCCATCCAGGATTTCACCGATCACTTCGGGGGCATTCTGTCTGAGATCTCTGCAGAAGAGCGTGAAGAGCACGCGATCGCGAATGCGCTCCTTCTCCTGTTCATTCGCCTGCCATGCGCGCTCGGCGGACTGCGGATCGGCGTGATACATAAGCCCCCACGGACCCGTGATCGCAAACCATTGCGCCACATCCGTAATCATCCAGCTCGACGCATTATTGAGCCATTCATCTTCCGACACCCCCGTCGTCTTCTGAAGTCCGACTGCCGCAACGATCCATGGAGGTGAATGCAGGATAAAATTGCGCATCTTTGACTGCTCCCAGACGGCGATGCCGCCGTGAATCGCCAGTTCCGCTCCCATGAGCACAAGTCCGGCCGGGCCAAGAGCCAGACGGGGAGCAAGCATCGCGAGACCGACGAAGGCGGCCGTGTCCGTCGATGCGCGACCGACCTGAGCGATGATACCGGAATCCAACGCACCTTCCGCGTTCGTCAGCTGGCGTTCCGCCACCTTGAGATCGACAATAACACCGGATTCCTTATGCACGAAACTGCGGCCGTCCGGAGACATCTGGAATCGTCCGTCCTGTTCCAGTTTCTGACGGATCTCGGCGAGAATATTTACATATTCCGTCATGACCTCTTTCTTCTCTTCCAATTTTCTGCCCACTTCACGCCAGCCCTCGGCTGCCGCATAACCCTGGCCGTAAAGACCTGCACCCCAAAGCGCCGTCCCTCCCAAGCCTGCAGCGCGCATTGACCGAACAAATCGAAGATTGGCAGCCTGTTCACGGAGAGGACGCGCATAGAGCTGCAAAGCTTTTCGTGGACCTTCGAAACCCTTTCCATAGGCCAGTCGATGACTGACCTGACGCAATTCTTCATACGCTGCAGGTTGTATCGAGCTTCTCCGCGCTTGCTGTACCGCTCTCTGAAATTCCCTCAAATCCGCATCCTTCGCTCCTTTGCGCAAACAAGTATCAAATGCCTGACGTAATTGGCTTCTCTTCGCCTCATCTGGCAGTTTGCGGATCTGTCCCCAAATACTATCGAGCAAGGTTCCCGCTTCCTGGCGAACCACGTAGTGGGCGGATGGATTGATCAACCCATAGATGCGACGAAATGGATTGTAACGTTCCCAAGGTTTCTGAAGAACAGAAATAGCAATACCCGGATCTCTGCGCGTGATGTGCCACCATGCCAACTTTGCCGGAGCGTTGGCGATAAACCGTACCGGAGAAAGCAAACCATAGGCAGCCGCACCTGCGACAAGCGGCGCACCAACAGGATGTTTCTCCCAGGTCCCCAAACCCCACTCCGCGAGGTACTTCACCGGACCCAGTGCCGCCAGCCCCGCGTAGTACGCCAGACGCTGCGCTGGTTCCGCAAGCATGTCACAGGCCCGCCCGACAATAGCAGCATCCACTTTGGCCACCTCAGCGATGGCCTGACCGAATGTGGGACTGGCGAGATCTTCCGTCA
>CAZVLZ010000073.1:0-3318 GCA_964628345.1 uncultured Candidatus Peribacteria bacterium
TGGCAAGGTTACTCCAAGCGCATCCATGCGGCTGCATCCTCCGCAGACCTGGCCGCCATTGAGCAGGAACTGTTCGGGCGCAAGGCAGGCGTCATGACCCTCGCGCTCAAAGGAATGCATGCAGTGGCCCCGGATGATCGCAAGAGCAAAGCCGCGGAGCTGAATGCGTGGAAGCGCAAATTGGATGAGCGCATCACGCTCCGCAGGAAAGAACTGGCGGTCCCGTCGCAGGAATCTCTGAAAACTTCGGATCGCATCGATGTGACGCTGGAACTGCCGCAGCGCGAACGCGGGCACCTGCACCTGATTCCGGAATTCATCCGCGAGGTGGAGGAGGTGTTCGGCCGCATGGGATTCGACATTGCCACCGGGCCCGAGATCGAAACGGAGGAATTCAACTTCAACCTGCTCAATATTCCCCGTGATCACCCCGCGCGCGACGCGCAGGATACCTTCTGGCTCAAGACCAAGAATCCCGAGGACCGGCTGCTCCTGCGCACCCAGACCTCCCCGATGCAGATCCGCTACATGCAGAGCCACAAGCCCCCGCTGCGCGTGATCGCGCCGGGCAAGGTGTACCGCAAAGATTCCGACGCCACGCATTCCCCCATGTTCCACCAGTTCGAGGGACTGATGATCGGCGAGGGCGTGACGCTGGCGAACATGAAAGCCGTGATGATCGCGGCGATCCGCACCCTCGTGTCGCCTACGGCGGAGTTCCGCTTTCGCACGGGATTCTTTCCGTTCGTGGAACCGGGTCTGGAGGTGGACATGCGCTGGCAGGGCGATGAAGAAGACAGTCGCGAAGGCAAGTGGCTGGAGATCGTCGGCTGCGGCATGGTGCACCCGAACGTCCTCAAAAATTGCGGCATTGATCCGAAGAAGTATCAGGGCTTCGCCTTCGGATTTGGCGTGGAGCGCATGATCATGATCAAACATCAGATCCCGGATCTAAGAGCATTCTTCACAGGAGATCTGAGATTCCTCAGGCAGTTCTAATGCAGGTGTCATCCCGAGCGCCCGCCCGGACGTTGTCCGGTACGGACGGGTAGTCGAGAGATGAGATTTTTGCGACAGTTCTAGCTGCCTCGACGATCGCGTTTCCAATCGCTCAGTGACTGAAAATTTCCCGGAGCGATCTGCACGTAGGCTTTGTCCTCGGAAAGCGACCCATCAAGAATTTTGGCAATGAGCCCGCGCGTATTAATTTGCGAGGCTGTAAGAAATCGAACGCGGGAACGAGCACCGCTCTCGGTGACCACTCTCCAATACAGAGTCGGCGTGTTTTCCATGTTGAATATTATACTATAATTGTTATTAATTGTCTAATGTAGGGACCCCAGGCGGAACGGATTGAAATTAGTCCTGCGGTCATAGTAATCCTCCTGTTCCGCCTGCTTGAGAAAGGCAACAACACGATAAGTGGCAGGAGTGAGAAGAACCTCGATACCCACTTTGAAGATGTAATTTGCGGCAATCAAACTGAGTGCAATCGCCCAGGGGAAGACGCCGAACGCACACGCCAGCGTGATGAAGACGACCGTATCCAGCCCCTCGCCCACGAGCGTCGAGCCGATTGTGCGCATCCACAGGTGCCTGCCGGACATCCACACTTTCATCTTGGCGAGGACGAACGAATTACTGAATTCGCCGAAAAGGTACGCGAGCAGACTGGCTGAGACGATCCCGCCGGAGCTGACACTCCCGAGAATGGCACCGAAAGCTTGATCACCCGCGTAGCCGAGCCACGCTTCCTCACCGGGCAGAATCTGAATGAGTCCTATGCTCGCACTCATGAGAAGTGCCGCCGCGAACCCCGACCAGATCACACGCCGCGACCGCGCATAGCCGTAGACCTCGGTCAAGATGTCGCCGAAGATGTAACTCAACGGAAAGAGCAGTGTGCCGCCGTCGAAGGAGAGCCGCAGTCCCAGAATGGAGAATCCCGCGTCCACGATCTTGGCGGAGGATGCGACGTTGCTGATGAGCAGCACCGCAACGAACGCTGCCATGACGAAGTCGAAGTAACGGAAGGAGCGCATGAGCATAAAAAACTATACCCCCAACGGCAGTATTTTCGATGCAACAAAACAAAAAAACAAAACATGTGTCGAAGACACACCCAATAACTCTGTGCCGAATCGCGGGTCTTGTGGGCCCCGCGCTGCCCACCCGGCCGAGCCGTTCGGACGGGGAGCCGCACCTCTGAAGGGAAGGGTGGGTTCACGGGAGGGACACCGCTCGCCCTGAGCGAAGCCGAAGGGTAGGTGGCCCTTCCGTGCTCATGTTTTCCAATTCTCAGGATCTCGTATGAACCGTCGCGCCATGTCGAGCTCCTCGTCAGAGATCCGGTCCTGCCCGCTCGCGACATCCAGCAGCACCGAAAACGTGGAGAGCGGGTGCAGGTGCACCTGCGCGATCTGCGCCTTTTCGATGCCGGCCAGAAGCTCGTAGCTGAAGATCGCTATGACATCCGAGATCGTCGCCTTGCCCTCTTCGCGCAACGCTTCGACCGATGCGACGGCACTGCCGCCGGTCGAGAGCAGGTCCTCTATCAGAACCACATGCTTCCCGGGCTTCAAATCCCCTTCGATCAGCTTCTTGGTGCCGTGATCTTTGGCCTTGGCGCGCACGTAGACGAACGGCAGATGGAGCCGGTCCGCCACGAGTGCCGCCCAGCCGATGGCCGCGGTGGCCGTTCCTGCGATCACATCCGGCGGAACGGAAAGGGACTTCACGCGCGACACGAAAGCATCCACGATAAATTTGCGTGCATCGGGATGGCTGTAGAGCATGCGATTATCGCAGTACACCGGCGACTTGATGCCGCTCACCCACGTGAAAGGCGGATCGACCGAAAGCTTGACGGCACCGATATTGAGCAGCAGTTCCGCGATGCGTTGTCCGTGGGGCATGGCGTTATCTTAGCGCGGATACATTCGAAAACAATGCGACCCCTGTGTTCAGTCTCCGCTCTCTTGAGGTGCTTGCCCTTCTTGGGATCCTGTTGCGTCGGATTGAGGGAGATCGAAAGCCTGCATTGCCATCCGCAACGGGGCGAGAAAGACGCCAACCCTGGCAGCGACAATGCGGCTGTTCCTATCATCACTTCCGTACACCGACACCTGTGTTGAAAAATTTTCGATTTCCCTCAGGAGCGCTCCGATTTCCGTGCCAACCTGAAAACTCATGACGGCAATCCTGAATTGCTGCGAATTACCCCGCACTATTTCGACAATCTGCTGCAGCTGCCCCACTGCATCACGGCTCCTCCTGGCAACTGCATCAATGCACCGCTGTGCCTCAGCCATATTCATG
>CAZVLZ010000074.1:0-3181 GCA_964628345.1 uncultured Candidatus Peribacteria bacterium
ACAGGTCACGGAATGCCACCGTATTGCCCCCCGTTCCGCACCCGACGTCGAGAATGAGACGATCGCGGGAGGGCGGCACCGCCTGCGTGAGGAGAGAGCGAAAGATCGCGCGGCGGCCGAGAAACCACCAGTGACGCTCCTCGAGATCGGCATGCACCTGAAACTGCGGCAACTGCATTATGCGGGATGGGAAGATTGAAGAATCCGCTGCATGCGGGCATCCCAGGACACGTGCGAGAGGAGCGCCTTCCGCTTTCCATCATCCGTGCGCGGATGGTCCAGCGCTTCGGCGATGGCGCGCACCAATGTGGGAACATCGCCCGGTCGGCAAAAGTGTACGAGCGAAGGATCGATCACGCCCCGAAGCGGCGGCAGATCCGCACACACCGTCGGCTTGCCGGCCGCGAGGTACTCGAAAATCTTGAGGGGCGATGTATCGCGCAGAAAGAACGGGTGTTGCGAGGCCGGTGCCGGATAGACACACACATCCGCCGCAGCGAGAATGGAGGGAACACGGGCATTCGGAACCGGACCCTCGAAGCGAATGTCGTTCTCCGTCAGGCCGAGGGCTTTCGCTTTGGCACGGTAACGGTCGATCTGATCACGCGGCCCACCGACGATCCAGCAGAACACACTCCGCTTAGTCATTTCCTTTATTTCTTTTATTTCCTCTCCTTCCTTTCTTTCCTTCCTCTCCCCACCCTTCCCATTCAGAATCGCAACGGCTTCGAGCAATTCTCCCACTCCCTTCTCGATTGTCCCCCGCGTGACGAGCGATCCCACATACACCACGATTTTGCGGTCTGAGGGCAGCCGCCACTCCTGACGGGCATGTTCAGGAGAGGGCATTTCGACAAACCGCTTCGGATTGACGCCGTCCCCTTCCACAATCACTTTCTTGGAGTCGACACCCCACGCCACAAGTTCTTCGCGCATGGGGGCGGTGAGACAGATCACACGCCTGCACGCATTGCAGTTTCGGATGAAAGCTCCTGTCCTGCGCGGGAGCGTGTGTAACTCAAGCGAAACGGGAATACCCGTCTTGAGCAGAGCGGGTAGAAGGGCGGAGGAACGCGTGTAGAGCAGATCCGCCGGATGCTGGGGCAAAAAAGATGCGAGCGCCTTCGCGTACGACCGCATGGTGGAGAAGAACGCGAGCGGACCCGGGATCCACCAGGACTTGAGCGCGTCGAAGACGGGAAGGCGCGTGACGGCAAACGTCTCCCTGAGGCCGTAGTACGAGCACGGATCTTGCCGGATTGTCCCGCGTACATCAGGTGCGACGAGCGTGACAGAATGATGAAGACGCACCATCGCGGCGCACACCTGCGCGATCTGGTGACCGTGCGCCTTCTCGGTGGGAAAACGTGCCTGAGAGATGAAGAGGATGCGCATGATGTTTAGAACAGATGCTCGACCGCGTATGCGAGGAACCGCGGAGCCGAAAGATATTTTTCGAACGCATTGCGTGCCTGAACCTGCATGATGAACCAGCTCTCATCCGTTTGATGCGACCAGAAATCTGCGACAATCTCATCAATGCGGTACATGTCAGCAATGTGAATCTGCAGGATGAATGAAGAATATTCGACAATATCCGAAAGCGGCAGGCGCACGTCGGTGTTGAGCAGAATCGGGACACGCCCGAGACTCAAGGCCTCGTAGAACCGCAGTGAATAATTGCCGTCGCCCCGGATGCTGAGCACGAAATCGGACGCGAGCATGTTCTCGATATACTCACGACGCGCCTGAAGTGGATCCAGGCGGATCGTCTTGGCGTGTGCGGAATGACTGGAACGAATGAGAAAATTCGTACGTACGAGCGCGCTCTTTTGCAGGCGCGGCAGAATCCGGCGCCGGAGGGAGAGGCCCTTGATGAAAGAGCGACTCTGCGGGTAGCCCGTGAGAAGCGCATACGCCTCGTGCGGCAGTGCCTGCAAAAAGGACCCAAGGGCATTCTTCACATTCTTGTACTGCGCCCACCCGCAGAACCCGATGACGGGCGGCATTTCTGTCTTATCGCGAACGAAGAGGCCTTTCCCTTTCAAGTCTTCCGCGTACGCAGGCATAATGATCTCTCTCTTGCGAAGTTTCGACTCGTACTGCGACGTGCGGAAGACAACGGCATTCTCGAGCGCAACCGGTCCCGTGCCGTCCCCGTTCCAGAAAACCACGATCTTTTTCCCATGGCGCGCGGCCGTCTCCTGACACCGCCTGAGGTAAGCCGCATTCCCGGCAACAAGCGGATAGTTATGCGGCAACAGGTGCACGTCGGCGCGCGCAGGATCATCAACGATCTCAACGAGAGGAGCTCGAAGATCACGGAACGCCTCTTTCTGAAACAGCTGGCGCGTAGGCAGATCCTCCCTGAGATTCGGCAGGAGGAGAGGGACCAGGGGCACGCCGGCCAGCCGTTCGAAATAGACGCGCTTCACAGCGACCAGTATAAGCTTGTGACATGCCGAAATCTTGCCCATGCTACACTTTGTCTGATCCCTGAAATGGCCCGCTCCTACGACCAAATGCTCGGCTACGTGTTTAAGAGGAACAGCCTTCGTTTTGCGCGACAGACCCTGCTCCCGACCATTCGGTATTGCCTCACCCATCCCGCCCTCCCGCCGGGTGAAAAACCGGCTTTGTGCACCATGAATATCCTCCCGCCGATGATGACGGTGTGGTACCACTTCGCGAAGAAGAACATCGGAGACAGTGCGGACATCGTGATCTTCGACTGCACGGGCACGCTCGACCCGAAGGAGTTTCCGGACGCGCGTGTGCTGCCCTTCCTCAATTTTTATGCAGCGACCAAGGGAAACATTTTCATCCGCTCCATCGCACGCAACCGTTCCATCGCCTGGATCTGCGATGACGACATGTTCCTGATGAGTGCCGAGTGCATGACGATCCTCAGGCGGGAATTCGCGGTTCCGAACACCGCTTCCGTCAGTTTTCGCCCACGAGAGTGGTGGGAATTTGATTTCGACGGTAAGAGGGAACAGCCAAGCAGTAGCTACTGCATCGCCCTCGATCGCGGCATCTTCATGCATGAACAGCTGTCGCTCTCACCGGCAGCGGATAATCCGCACCCAGGAACCACCACCCGTCCGCCCCGCCGCTACGACACGTTCGACAAGGCCAATGAAATTCTGCTGGAGAAGGGATACCGGTGCGCCATCGTCTC
>CAZVLZ010000075.1:0-288 GCA_964628345.1 uncultured Candidatus Peribacteria bacterium
CGGAAGAGGACGGCTTCAGCCGATCGAGTTTTTGCTCGGCCTTCTTGAGTGCTTTTTTCTGTGAACCCTCCTCCTGTGAGGACCGTTCGGCGCGCTTCAACCCGCGCTCGATCTCCGTCACCTTCTGTTCCGCGCGCAGGAGCGACTGATCCGCCTCGACCTCCGTCTGACGTAGCCGTTCGTCCGTTTGTTTGAGCCGCCGTGCGAGCTCCGCCCGGTCTTCATCCTGTTCCAGTTTATCGCCGACTGCGAGCGCTCGCATGCGCACGGCCTCCGGCAGGCTCTCAA
>CAZVLZ010000075.1:298-3132 GCA_964628345.1 uncultured Candidatus Peribacteria bacterium
ATGGATCGCTTGCGTGAATGTGTGTGTATCCATGAATTACATTATTATAACATATTTTTTAATTTTTCGCTATATAGCGAAAAACAGCTTCCACAGGGAAATATGTCAGAGCAATGACGACGCTACCCCTCAAAAAACAGTACTCAGGACCGCTTTTTTCCGGTTTCCCGGTAGGTCGCGACGACCTTCTGCAGGCGGGCAATTTCGGCTGTCAGTTTCTTGGTGAGTTCATTGAGCTCGTCGATCTGCTTTGCCTCCATCCCATCCGCTTCCGCCACGGCGATGTATTGCTGCGCCTTATCGCGCATTGCCTGCACTTCGCTGATGCGGGCGTTGTACTCTTTCATCGAGGGGAACTTCATACGCTTGCCGAAGGATGCCACTTCGGTTTTGGCCTCCTGCACCATGAGCGAGAAGTTCTTCCGGTTGATCGCCTTCTTCTCCTCCACGGTTTGCAGCTTCTCCCACATCACATCGGCAATTTTGGTGATGAGCGTTTGGATGGCGTTTCGCTGCGTATCGGTGGCCTGGTCTTTCATGTGCTCCAACACCTCAATATCCCGACGGAATTCCGCAATCTTCTTCGCACGATCACCGCCTTCCTCCTATCGGGTCCGATCTTCCAGAGCTGCAATATCCACGCGATCCTTGATCTCCTTAATCTGGTTGTCGATATTCACTCTGCGCTCGGCACGTTCCAGCGCCTCGCCCTCGACGCTCTTCGCACGGGATTGCGCAAAGTACTCTTCCGCATCCTTGAGATGTGCCGTCATCACAATGCTGCTCTTTCCCACACGCTCACGCATCAGCCGCGTAAACAGCAGCAGTGTGTTGTAATCAGCAACCGTATGGGATCGAACGACTTCATCCATCGCATAGCTCCAACTCATCACCAATCGCTGATCCAATGTTGATTCCATATTGTTCAGCACCTGCAGTCTCCCGGACTGTGACGTCAGGACCTGCAGTTCGCGATTGCCATGCAGCAATGACCGTTCCTGCGTCACAAATGCGAAGGCCTCACGGAACTGTGGCACGGTTGCGGAGAGTGAATCACATCGCCGGGCAGCTTCATCGGTTTGCTTGTTCAGCTGATTGCAGAGCGTTTCCGCCACATCGGTCAGCTGCTTCCTGCGATCGGCAGTGCGATCGCGAAAATGCGTGTAGAGGAGACGCCCTTCCGTCAGAAGAACCGGGATTGCCTGCAATTTTTTCTCCCTGTCCGGACTGTTGATGGCATTGATGAGATCGCGGTCTGTCTCTTCGGCAGTCGCGGCGAGGAGTTCCTCCCGCATCTGCTCCACCTCCGAACGGGCACGGACATCGGCTCCGGATTTCAGTTTCTGTTCCGTGACAACAAACTCCCGCAGTGTTTCCACGTTCCGCGCCCCCGTCACCCCTCCCACAGTCGTCACCTGGGTCGCCTCGCGCCGTAATTCCTGACCGCGCATCGTCGCGAGACGTTCCGTCAGGACGGCATGCTGCCCGCGCAGGTATGCCAGGCGATTGTTCCGGTCGCCGAACTTTTTCAGGAAGATCCCTTCCTGCGTCACAACGGAGAGCGCATGACGAATTGTTTCCTGCGGGACACCGCCTCCATCACAGGCAATAATCAAAGGGTTCGTCACCTTCATGAGTTGGTTGCGTCGCCCGTCAATCAGTCCGTCTGTGATCCCCTTGAGTTCCTCGATCCGCGCTTTGCCGGTTTCGGGCTTGTACTCCTCCAGAGCCATCAGCTCCTGTTGCACGAGCTTCCAGCGCTCGGCGGCGGGCTTTCTGCGCGAAGCGTCTGTCTTCGCCCTCAGCATGGCGCAGTACTGCTCCCCGAGCTTCTGCGCCAGCGGCTCGAGCGCAGCAATACGGTCGCTGTGCTGATCTGCATTCCGCTCGAGCCAGCGCAGCTCCCCTGCCGCATACGCCAGCGCTGTGTGCACGTCTTTCTCCGTTTTGGAACGATCGGCGATCTCGACCGCAACATTCGTGCGCCGTTGCATCAGTTCGATACTGCGGCTCTCCGTCTCCTCTTCTCCGCGGAAGTGCTCACGCATGTATCGGCCTTCCGTATTGATCTGCTTCAGAAGGGCACCGGCATCGGCAAGGAATTTCTTCTGCCTGTCGGCATTGGGCATCACCACCACTGTCTTCAGATTCTCCTGTTTGGTAGTGGCAGCATCGATTGCCTGCTTCGCCTTTTGAATGGGACCCTCCAGCTGCTTGATCTGCTGATCCAACCTCTTCAGAGGCTGCGTGAATTTCCTGCTCATGCCCGCCTCAAGAGGTCGTAGAACCCCCTCCTGCGTTTTCACTGTGTCCTGTGCTTCGCCAATGCGCCTCTGGTATGCCTTCGCAATCTCTCCAATCCGCTCCGCCAACGGCTTGCCACCGGGACTATGGCGAGAGCCGCCTCCGCGTCCGCCACACTCTTCGATGCTTCCGTCAGTTTTCTCTGCAGATCAGTCACTTTCTTCAGCTCGTTTTCCATACTCTCTTTCGCCCCATAGAAATCCCGGATGATCTTCATGTCCGCTACGCTCTTGGCTTCGATCTGCGCAGCTTCGGCCGGCTTGGCGACTTTGTCGGCATTGGCCTTCGTTTGACATGCCGTAATGGCGGCAAGCACGTTCGGCTGTGTCAGGAAACTCGGATCAACCGATGCCGCGACGGCATCCACCTGCCGGGCATCCAGTGCCTTCTTCGCTTCAGCATGGACCTCCTGAGCCGCAGTGAGATCCGCGTCGATCTTCTGCAAATCGGGAAGGAGCGCATCGAATTGCTCCTTTTCTTTGGTGACGGTTTCCACAGCGGTCGTGGCCGTCTTGAGGTTTGCCTGTTTG
>CAZVLZ010000076.1:0-3033 GCA_964628345.1 uncultured Candidatus Peribacteria bacterium
GTCGAAAAGCAGCCGCAGCTCACCACAGGGTCGATTGTGCTCAACACGAACACGCATGAGGTCCTGAAGGAGGGGAAGAAAGTGGATCTCTCGCCCAAGGAGTATGCCCTCTTCGAATTCCTGCTCCGCAACAAGGGGAAAGTACAGGATCGTCCGCGCATCATCGAACACGTGTGGGGCGGGCGGGATGATCTGATGTTCTCGCAGACGGTGGATGTGCACGTGGCGTACCTGCGGCGTAAACTGGGCAAGCCGGTGATTGAGACCGTCCCGGGCAAGGGATACCTCATCCCGGTTCTGTAACATGGCGCACCACGCGACGAATTTCCGGCGCATCTCTCTACACATCGCGTTGCAGTTCATGGGCTTCGTTTTTCTGCTGTTCCTCGTCAATGGATCGCTTTTCCTCGTGGCGGATTTCGGCAATGTCCGGCGGATGGCACGCGGCCGCCTCCTGCGCGATGCGCAAATGGTTCTGAATCAGGCTGAGCGTGTCTTTCAGGGCGGCACACTCGCCCTTCCGCCGCCCGTGGAGGAGCGCGTGAGGATTTTGAACGCCGACGGTCAGGTGTTGCGTGCGGGGTGGCTCTTCTCGGATATCCCTTCGTTCATGACGGAGGGCTATTCCACCATCGAAGTGCGCGAAGAGTCCTACACGGTGCTGACGATTCCGCTCGTATCGGATAACCGCGTGTACGGTTTCGCACAGGTGGCCGGCATGGAGCGCCTGCCGGTGCGGGATCTTCCGCTCCGGTGGGGACTGTACTTGCTCGTCAGCATTCTGGTTTCGGCACTGACATTCCTCGTCGGACTCTTCTTCGCGCGCAGGAGCCTCAAGCCGGCGGGGCAGATGATGGAACGTCTGGAACAGTTCACGCAGGATGCGAGCCATGAACTGAGAACACCGCTCGCCGCTCTCTCCTCCTCACTCGATCTCGCGCTGAAGAACGGAAAGCACCGCGAGGGCATTCTGTCGGCCAAGGCGGACTTGAAACAGGTAACAGTACTCGTGGAGCGGTTGCTGGAGCTCACGCGGCTGGACACGTTCGTTCGCGAAGACGACCCTGTGGATCTGACGGCGCTCGTCCTGGCCTCGGTCGAACGGTTCCAATCACTGGCAGGAGAAAAGAAAGTCACCATTGAAACGCAGCTCGATCCGGACGTGACCGTGCATGGCGACGCGATCCTGATTCAGCAGATTCTGAGCAACCTCCTTTCCAATGCCATCAAGTTCAGCAAGCCGTCAGGCGGCCGCATCCATGTCCGGCTCACGGCGAAGGCACTCTCCGTCGAAGACAGCGGCGTGGGGATCGAGACATCATCCCTTCCACACATCTTCGACCGTTTCTACCAGGTGGAGCAGTCGCGCGCGCTCGGGGGATTCGGCTTGGGCCTGGCGCTCGTAAAGCGCATCGTGGAGCTGCACGGCTGGACCATTGCAGCAAAGAGCACGCCGGGCAAGGGGGCCACATTCACGGTGCACTTTGCTGCCCGCTCTTAATTCTCTCTTAACGTCATCCCTCTACGATGGGCGCATGTATTTCTTTTTCCACGTTCTCGTATGAAGAAATTTTCGTTTGGCACCATCATCGGTATTTCATCGCTCATCCTCGTGCCGCTGCTCGCATCGGCAGCCTCCACTTCGTCCGTGGGTTCGCAAAAGCCCGCGCGTGAACGCCCCATCCCCTCGCAGGAATGCCTGCAGGCACAGGTGGCCATGCACGATCTGATGTCCTCGACTATGGAGCAAACGCAGGCGGACCGCACGGCAGCAATGCAGACGTACCGCGATGCCCTCGCGGCTGCGGCCAAGCTCAGTGATGGCACTGCACGTCAGGAGGCACTGACGGCTGCTCACGAAGCATTCCGTACAGCCATGGAGGCTCTCAGGCCGGCGGAGTCCGATGCATTCACGCAAGCCCGGGACGCTGTGCGCACTGCGTGCGGAGATGTGGATGGACGGGGCCTGGGTATAGGCATGGGGATGGGAGGCGGATTTGGCTTCGGACACGCTATGGGCGGTGGCAAGGGCATGGGCCGCGGCATGCAACAGGGCTGTCAGCAGTCATCTGCAGCCCGGCAGTAAATCACTCCTGATCGAAGAGAGAGTAGAAGAGGCCGCCGAAAGGCGGCTTCTTTTCTCCACATTGCACAGGACTCGAACGTATATGAACTCCCCGACTCGCACTGCGAGTCGGGGAAGTTCCTTTGCATCTCGGGATGCTCAGACAGTTGCTTCTTCCGCTGCCAGCGCGATCAGGGCGTCGACAGCTTCATCAACGCTCTTTTCGAACGCGGTTTGCGGAGCGATGCTGTGGTTGTCATCGGAGTGGAGTGAGCCATACCACACCTGCCCGTGATCTTCGGCCGCCGCTCGGGCTATCTTGCGGACCGCTTCGGGATCTTTGGAACTGATGGTGAGGTGAATGCGCTCATCCGGCGATCCTTGGCCAGTGTTGTCACTGTAGGACAACGTGATCCTCACTGACCACCGCTGTCGGACGAGACGGAACCGATGCGGTTCCGATGTCTCGAATGAGGGATTGCAGAGTGCTCTGAACATCGGGTCCCATGCACTGTCCAGGAAAGCGTGCATCTCATCCCGTCGATTGCAAGTGATGTTTTACTTTCATGCTTTTTCAAGTATGGCATGTACGAATCGTTCATCCGTCCTGTCCGGCATCCTTGCGAACGCATGGAGCAGGATTTTCCAATTGCTCGGTGTGGCCTCTCGCCACGCAGAAAGATGGAACTGCATCGTCGTACCCTCCAAACAAAGTTGCGCGGTGTCTCTGCCACAGAACTTGTGGTCGGTAGTTTCCGCGCGGCACATTCCATGGCGAACGGGCGGCGCGAAAACTACCATTATTTTGAGCATCCATGGTGCAAAGGAACAACCAAGGCACCAGCCCTGGAAAGGTAATCATACTATGAATATTTGTTTTGTCCATATTGTGTGCGTTCCCGCGTAACTACCGCATCCGGAAGATATCGTTGGCATTACGATTATTGGCGGAACGTCTCCTGTCTTCG
>CAZVLZ010000077.1:0-3020 GCA_964628345.1 uncultured Candidatus Peribacteria bacterium
ACCCGAACCGCGACCTCGCTCGTCTCATCAAATACCCCCAAGTTGAGACCGCTGGTTTTGAATCCAAGCACCTGCAGGCCGTGCTGTTCGAAGGACAGGATCTCGGTGGTAATCACTCCGGTATACTCGCCACGTATTTGTTCGGGGATCTGGAATCCGGAAAGGTGAGTGTGATTGAACGGGGTGCAGGAACCTTCATGCTTGCGGGGATGCCGAAGCCTGCATCCATCGACGGACTCGATCGTCCCATTCCACTGCAGGAATTCCTTGCACGCCCGGGTGCCGAGCAGCTTTTGACAGAGGCGAAGAAGGCTCTTGTCGGGAAGCGTGCTGCAGTTGCAGTGGAAAAAGAGAGGCAGGAGAAAGTGAGTCAGGAAGCGCAAGTTCTGGGGGGCACAATCGATCGGCAGTGGTCCGAAGCTGCTCCACAACGTGCGCGGACGAAACAGGAACGTGAGCAACAGCGTTCGCAGCTGCGTGCACTATTGCGTCATTCCGGCGCACTGGGTTTTGTACCAGGTTCCTTTGTTGAGCAGGAGAAGACAGCCGAGCATGATTCTGCTTTTTACGAGGGAAGGGGAAGCGTCGAAGGACAAAGGGCGGGAACAAATGTTTCGTTCGGTTTTCCTTCCAAAGCGGAACTCGAAGAGCAGATGACCGTCTCGGTTCCGACGAGTCAACCGTCTGTCTATCTTCCCACACATTTCAAATTTTCGGCGGAACGTGATGGTAAAACAAAAGAGTACGACGTTATTCTTCGATGGATGCAAGATCCCTCTCTGGGAAATTTCTCTCCGGAAGATCTTCAACTCATTCGTGAGACGCTCATTACACCCATTGATCTCTCTGTGCATCCGAGAGGAAAGGAGCAGGAATTTGTTGAAGGAGTGCGAAAGTTCGAACTTCGGCGTTTGTTGAAGATGGCTCACTATCGTTCCGGTGCAGGATGGACCGCCTATGAGTATGAGTATCATCTCTTTGACGAGCTTTGGCCCGTGTATCGCGATACGCAAAATAAATCGATCTTTCTCAATGCGCTTCTCAACAATTTACTTGCCGAGCCTGTGATCACGGGCGGGGCGTTTTCCAGTCCCTACCGTCGCATTCTTTCAAACATGAAGCATCGGTGGTGAGTCGGGTCTCGCTCTCATCCGTAATCGAGGTACACTTTGCGTGTGTCCCTTTCCTATTCCCAACTCCGTCGTTATCGCACCTGCCCGCGGCAGTTCGAGTTTTCGAATATCAAAAAAATTCCATGGGGAATCTCCGAGGGCGAGAGTTTCGGGGCGAGCGTGCATAATGCACTGAAACGGTGGGGGGAGCTGGAATTAGGACTGAGGACAGCGGACTTAGGACAGAGGACTAAGGGAAAAGGACTAAGGACTAAGGATAAAGGACAAGGGGTGAGAGAAGATCAACTAATACTCTTCGCAGCCGAACATCATGGTGATACTCACAGCTCAAAGCTCACAGCTCAAAGCTTAATCGAGATCTGGCACGAAACATTTGTCTTCGATACGTACAAAACGCGCTTCGAGGCGGATTTCGCACGCAGGCGCGGCGAGGAGCTGATGCGGCAATTCTTCCTCTGGTGGTCTCAGGTTCCGCGGTCCGTCGTGGCAGTCGAAAAAAGTTTTTCGCTTGCGATCGACGGCATCACGATTGCGGGGCGTCTGGATCGCATCGAGCAGACGGAGCAGGGAGTACGCATCGTGGATTACAAGACGACCGCGCCCTGCACGCAGGAAGAGGCCGATGCGGATCTGCAACTCTCGCTGTACGCACTCGCGTCGGAAACGCTCTTCAAAAAACCCTTCGACTCCGCTCAGGGTAAACCCTGCACGGAACTGCTCCTGCTCTTTCTCTCAGAGAGCGGCGTGGTCGAACGATCCACTCAGCGGTCAGCCTCCCAGCTCAAGGATGCCCGCACGCAGGTCCGGCTTATCCGCGAGCGTATGGAGGCGAAAGACTTCCGGCCGACGCCGAGTGTGCATGCGTGTAAGCGATGCCCGTACAGAGGAGTGTGTGATGTTTCTGCCGTTTAGGGAATGAGATTATGAGAATAATAGAGTAATAGAATATTAGAGTACGGAATATTTGGGTTGGGGTTTTTGGATTCGACATTTCCCTTCCCATTCCCCAATACTCTATTATTCCAATACTCCAGTATTCGAATATTCCACTATCCTTATCATGACTCCTCTCTCCGACCTCCTCCGTACCTATCTCTTTCTCATCCCTCTCGTCGTTCTTCTGCTTTCAGAGATCGCGAAGTACGTCGTGGACGAAATCCGGTCCGGTTCTGGGCATCGTCATCTCTTTCAGCAGGGTGGCATGCCGAGTACGCATTCCGCGTTCGTCACGTCCCTTCTGATTATCGTCTGGTACGACGCCATCGGCGTGCGGGCGGTTTTGGGCGAGCAGGCGCGGGTTCTCAATGTGTTGCAGCACTTTCATCGGCTCAAAGAGACATTGGGGCATTCCTTCACCGAGGTCTTTGCAGGCATTGCCTTCGGTGCCGCGGTGACGATGGTGGGGATATGGCTCAGCTGAGGGAAGGAAGGTGAGGAAAGTAAGGAAGGTAAGGGAGGTTGGGATGCACAGGAAATGTGGCTAAGCACAAAGCGAATGCTATGCTGATGTTCAGCCATTTTGGGCTGGATGCTTCTAATTGCCATGCAGACCCCCTACGTCAATATCGTCGTCAAAATCGGCACGAACGCCCTTCTGACACCAGAGAACACCTTGGACAAAGGTACGGTTGCCCGACTGATGCAGCAGGTGGCCGCTCTTATGAAAAACAAAGTGAAAGTCACACTTATTTCTTCCGGAGCGGTGGCCTGTGGCAAGAGTCGCGTGCAGCAACTTCACCAATGCTTCATCGAATCTGTGGGCGAGCGTCAGCTCTTTGCCGCTGTCGGCCAGGTGGAACTCATGCTCAACTACCGGTCGGCGGCGCAGGAGCATAAATTGCTCGTCGCACAGGTTCTCGCCACCAAAGAGGATTTTAGAACCAGAGA
>CAZVLZ010000078.1:0-2972 GCA_964628345.1 uncultured Candidatus Peribacteria bacterium
CATCGGTGAGCACGATCAGAAAAGTGAGTACTTCCGGTCTTTGGCCTTCCGATTTTTGGCGGAGATGCGCCTCCTCTTCCGTGGCGGACAATTGAAGAAAAACGAGGGATGGAGAAACGTCGCAGAGCACTGCGTCGTCCAGCTCGGAGCGGCAGAAGTGCTGGCGGACTGTCTGGGACTTTCTGCGAACGAGAAACAGAAATTATGCACTGTGGCCGCCGTGCACGACTGGAAGAAACGCATAGATGTCACCGGACGAAACATGCAGTCTGCCACACACACGAAGGAACAGGCTTCCGTAGCATCCATGGAACAAAACGCGCAGCCGTTCGCGGAACGTGTGTATGCTGATGTGGACCTGATGCGCGCCACGGGGCCGGAATTTCTGCATCGTGCTCTGGTCGAAAAACAGGCAAGCTGGCTGGAGAAACTGCAATTTTATCTCGATGATATTTGCGGGCCGCATCATGACGTTGAAGATATCGTGCCTCTGCGTAAACGCATTGCCGAAGTCGCCGCACGGCGTCAGGATTTGAATGACGATGTGTCTCTCACTACACAACTGGGAGGCCGATACTGGGACCGGGAACTGGAACTCGCAGCAGCCGTGGAACAGGAGATTTGGCAGAAACTCAAAGACCGCGGCCACGCTGTCGCCTCCCCTGAAATGATCCCGCAATTCTTGCGCGCAAAACTCATGGAACGCTTCAGTGCCAGCCACAGGTCCTAAGTCCGAAGTCCGAGGTCCTAAGTCCTAAGTCCGAATCCCTACCCCCGCCACCGCACCCCAATCCTCCGTTCCGGATTGCTTTGCTTGAACATCTTGCACTTCTCCCGGTGCACCATCACCGTCCCAAGACGGTTGATGACGCCGCCGACCTTCACGCGGGGTTCCGCCTCCGGCGAGCAGCACTTGGCGTAGCGGGTGGGCATGGGCACGCTCCCCTCCACCAGAATTTCGTTGTCTTTGCGCTGGAGCCTGCCCGTGCGTTTTCTCTTTTGTTCCTCTTCGGGCACTTTGCCCTTGAGCGCCTCGAGCCGGCGAAAGAGCGAAGAGGGCTTCTCGGCTCCCTGACCGACCTTCATGAGCAGATCCTCACGCTGCTGCATGGACAGCACTTCGCCGTCGCACATTTTGAGGAGCGTCAGATCCGTATCGAGCGGAGGAAGATGATGCTTGCGCATCTCGGCATTGACGAGCTGACGCCCGCGATCCACGAAACGCGGCCGGTCCTGCATGGCAAGGTAGCGCTTGAGCTTGGTACGGGAGGAAGCCATTTTGAGGAGCTGCATCCAGCGCGTGGAAGGATGCGGCGGCGACTGCTTCTGAATCTCGACCACATCGCCGTTCTCGAGGTTGTACGAGAGCGGGACGATGTTCCCATTCACGCGCGCGGCACTGAAGGAAAGACCAAGATCCGTATGCACCGTGAAAGCGAAATCGAGCGGCGTGGCGCCTTCGGGCAACTCCACGATTTCACCTTTCGGCGTTAAGACAAAGATGTGATCTGCGTAGGGATGCGCACGAGTGCCTGTAACGGAATCGTGCGAGAGGAGCATCTTCTTCAACTGCGCGTTATGAACGGCTTCGGCCGTCACGCCCTCTTTGTACGCCCAATGGGCGGCCACGCCGAACTGCGACTCGCGGTGCATGCTCTGCGTGCGTATCTGGACCTCGACGAAGGCATCGGCTGGGGTGCCGGGCAGCTGGAGGATGGTCGTATGCAGACTCTGGTAGCCATTGGGCTTTGGAAAGGCGATGTAATCCTTGAAACGGTGCGGCACCGGCCGCCCCAGCTGGTGCAGGAGGCCCAGCACCTGGTAGCACTCCGCTTCGCTCCCGACGATAACGCGCAGCGCGTACAGATCGAAGAGATTTCGGATGTGCGTGATCGCCTTCTCCTGCATCTTGAGGAAGATTGAATACATTTCTTTGTTGCGCCACTCGATCTCGGCCTGAATGTTGCGCGCATGGAAGAACCCCTTGAGCTGTGCCGACGCCTCCGGGAGAAAGTGCCCCTTCTCCGCATAGAACTGCCGGATCTGTTCCGAAATCCGCTCGGCATCGAGAGGGTACAGCACCGGAAATGCGCGATTCTCCAGCTCATGTTTGAGCGAGTAGATACCCAGCCGCGCCGCAACGGGGGCAAAGAGTTGAAGGACATCCTGGCACACCACCCTGCGCTCCTCTTCGGGAATATCACCGAGCAGGCGCAGGATGGATACGCGGTCGCAGAGCGTGATGAGCACCGTCCGCACATCATCCGACACGGAGAGGAGCATGATGCGCAAATCTTCGATGTGGCTGCGGCGCGCGCGCAGCGTCACATGCGAGAGCAGGTGCACATTGCTCACGAGGGAACGCACGGCCGGACCGAACTCCTCCTGCAGCTGCATGAGCGAAATGGCACCGTCATCCAATGCATGGTGCAGCAGCACGGCGATGACCGATTCCTCATCGGGATGAAAGGGTGCCAGTGCCCCGAGCGTTTCGAGGGTGTGATCGAGAATGCGCACGCCGGAATGGTGCATCCGGTGTCCGTAGAGTTCCTGCGCCAGACTGAGCGCCCGCATGAGACGCCGCTCATCGAGCTGGGGGGCTTCGCCGTCGATGGCGAGTCGGTTGAAGACTGCCGTGAGTTCCGCGGTGGTGACGAGCTTCATTGGAAGACGAATTCTAGCACAGCGAATTTTGGAGGATAGCCCAATAGAGGCTTTATTCCTGCCAGGAGAAGACATCGGCGACCTTGGATTTTTCACTGCCAAACCGGCAGAACACGCAGGGACTCACTTCTCCAGGATCAATGTGACGGGTCCGTCGTTGGTGAGTTGCACATTCATCATCGCACCAAACTGACCACTTGCGACCTTGGACACCCCCGATTCCTTCAGCTTCTTCATGAAGTACTCGTACAGGATCTTCGCCTCTTCGGGTCCCGCGGCGGCGGTATAGTCGGGCCGGTTGCCTTTTT
>CAZVLZ010000079.1:0-2878 GCA_964628345.1 uncultured Candidatus Peribacteria bacterium
TATATCGGACACGGAAAGAAGGCGAAGATCGTTTCGAAATTCCTTGATAGAGAACTCGCTGACGTTCTCCGCCCCCCCGAGGGAGACACGCTCGGCGATGATATCCGCATGTCCGGGCATGTCGTAGGACGGTTTGACCTCAACCAGGATCCATATTTCCATCAATACGGGGGCAAAGGCATACCATTTCTCATGCAGGACGTACGGGACAGACTTCCGGTGACTGAAAGAGCAAAAAAAGCTGACAAGGTGCTCCGTCAGCGATATGGGGAGTTCTACAGCAGCGGATTTGAGGGTTGATACGGGAATAGAGGAAAAGTCCGAAATGTGTATTTTGATTAACCTTCCCGTCTTTCCTGGGAAGCCGGTTTCTGCTATACTGATTGGATTTCTCACACAAACACCCATGACGCTCGACGCCTGCATCGCCCATGCCATCCATTCGGATCTGGATATCATCGCAGCCCTTCCTGAAGTGCAGGAGTTGGCCGTGGAGGAGTTGGAGCCGTACATCGAGAAGTACGTCGTCGAAGTGCAGAACTCGCTTCGTGAGGTCATCCAGGACCGCGGGGAGCCCTACCTCAAATGCCGGGATGCCGCGGGCCTGTGCGCAACCTGCCTGGAGGCGGGCGTCATGCTCCCACCGGCAATGCTCCTCAAGATGTGCCAGACCATCCTGCAGCTCCTCACACTGGATGCCCGTTTCATTCTGGATACCGAAGACGGCAAGAGCCTGTACTACGTGAAACTGGGAGTCGCGTAAGGAAGCTGGTAGCTTTTCGCTGTTAGCTTGTAGGTTTCTTTTTGAAGAGTCGATACAAAGAAAGGATTCCTCGTTCTCAAAACTCTCTCATCAGATCTCCTAATAGCAAACAGCTACAACCTAACAGCCGTTTACCGTTTCTGCCACTGCGGAGCGCGGCGGGCGCGCTTCAAGCCTGGCTTCTTGCGCTCCTTGATGCGCGCGTCACGGCGAAGATACCCGGCATGTTTCAAGTCAGAACGGAGTTCGGGGTTGAGGAGCAGCAGGGCACGACTGATGCCATGGCGCACGGCATCCGATTGCGCGGCCTTGCCGCCGCCACGGGTCGTCACGTCCATGTCCAGGCGACCCTTGAGATTCGAAAGAACGATGGGGGAAAGCGCATTCTCGACCAGAAACTTCGTCTGGAAGTATTCCTTGATCTTCTGTCCGTTCACCGTGGCCTCACCCGATCCCCCCTCGTAGAGCTTCACATGGGCAATGGCGGACTTGCGCTTGCCGATGCCACTGAAGTACGGCCGTTTCTTTTGCTCGGGAGTCATACGTTATCGGGAAGAAGGTGACTTGCTCTGCGGATGCAGATCAACGGCAACAGGCTTCTGCGCCTCGAACGTGTGGGTCGCGCCGGTGAAGACGTGCAGCCGCTTGAGGGAAACAGGACGCAAACGGTTCTGGGGCAGCATGTTGCGGATAGAGTGCGTAATCAGCTCTGCGGGAGCCTCTTCGAACATCTTCTGGAGCGGTGTTGCCTTGAGATGCCCCAGATATCCCGAGTGCGCGTAGTACGTCTTGCGGCGGAACTTGGCCGGGGTGAAGGAGAGCTTCTCGGCATTGATGATGATGACATGGTCTCCGCATGCCTGATGCGGAGAATATGCGGGCTTGTGCTTGCCACGGAGCAGCAGCGCCACGCGTGAGGCGAGCCGACCCAGCACCTGACCTTCTGCATCGATCAGGAGCCATTTGGGGGCCTGCGGTTTGGGCGTCGAGGTCTTCATTTCTTCTTGGAGGAAGAAGACTTTTTGGCTGCTTTCGGCTCAACCGTGACGGCACTGCCCTCCACGAGCATCAGATCCACGAGAGGCGCTCCGTCCCCCTGACGCGATCCCACGGGCACGATGCGCGTGAGGCCGGAAGGCACGGCGGCGAACCGCTTCACGTACACTTCCATGATCTTGCGACTCGCGTTCTTGTCGGTCACCACGCGATTGATCGCGCGGATGGCATTGTGCGGGGCATTGGATTTGGCGATTGCAATCAGCGAATCAACCATGGGGGCCACCACCTGCGCGCGACGCTTGGTCGTGCGGACCTGTTCGTACAGGAGCAGGGACGTCAGGAGGTTACGCTTGAACATCCTCCCGTGAGCGGGTTTGAGACCGAGCCGGTGGCGGGAGAGGCGATGACGCATGGAAAGGAGAGCGCAGCGTAAGGAAAAACCGCTTAGTTGTCCAAAGATTCGTCGGAGAGTTTGAGGCCGCGTTCGGCGAGGGTCTGCTTCACTTCATCGAGTGCCTTGGCGCCGAATCCGCGGAAGTTACTGAGGGCGGCTTCGGTGCACTTGGTGAGCTGCTCAATCGACCCCACGCCCGCATTAATGAGGGCATTGAGCGTACGGGGCGAGAAGTTGAGGATCTCGATCGGCGTGTAACTTTCCTTCGCGCCCGTATCCATTCCCGCTTCGCCCACCTGGGGACCTGCGCGGGAGAAATCGGCGATGAACTCCGGCTCCACCACCTTCTCGGTGGAACCAAAGTACTCGAAGTAGCTCTTGAGGAGCTGTGACGCAAACTGCACCGCCTCCTCGGCCGAGAGAGACCCGTTGGTCTGCACGTCGAGGATGAGTTTCTCCAGATCCGTGCGCTGACCCACGCGGGCCGTCTCGACGGAGAAGCGCACTTTTTCTACGGGGCTGAAGATCGCATCGATGTGGATGAGTCCCGGCTCGTTCTGCTTCTTGTTGCGTTCGGCCGCCGGCGCATAGCCGACTCCCTTGCCGACGGTGATCTGCATGTCGATGGATCAGCCTTTCTCAATCGTGAGAATGGGCAGATCCGTGGTGATGGTCGCGGTGGCGGGCGACACCACCACTCCAGCCATGGCAGTGGCGCAGGG
>CAZVLZ010000080.1:0-2814 GCA_964628345.1 uncultured Candidatus Peribacteria bacterium
ATAGCGGCGCCGGATCAGGTCCGCACCCTGCTCGGCATTCAGAGCGGTGCTGCCTCCGGTGAGTCCATTGACGCGCGCCACATCGGCACACAGGGCTTCAAAGGCAAGGTATGCCACTTCACATGCCTTCTCTCTGGAACCCGTGGCACCGAGATTGTCTTCAATATCAGTGATCCGCAGCGATGCAGGTTTGCCGATCGAGAACTTCTTGCCTCCACCGGATTTGACGGAATTGCGCCAGTCGAGGAGCTCCGCAGCCGAAACGGGATTCTTTTCATTCATCAGCGCACGCACCGCCGCCTGCCCCGAGGGTTGCAGCAGAATTTTGTAGCGACTGTCGAGCGCGGCGCCGCGGCGACGGAATGCCTCCAGCGGAGAGGCGCGATCCTCTTTACTTTTCCAACGCAGATTCTCACCCAGCAGGTCACGACCCGTGCGCTGCTTCACAATGGCATTCACGCCGAGGAGGATCGGAAGACCGAGAAGGGCGAACTTGCCCTTCTTGCTCTTCCATGCCTCCTTGATCATCCAGTACGCGGCCAAGGCGATGGCGATCACTTCGGCCTTGCCCACCATATCCGTGTTCCACAGATCCTTCATGGACTGCAGGCCCGTGCGCAGCCACCGGTCCACGGGATTCGTGAACTCATCTTCATCTTCGATCTGCTCGCGCGCCTTGATGGAACCGCGCATCTCGAAGAGGAGGCGCTGCTGCAGAGCATTCACCGCCAGGCGGGCATCGATCACCGAGACCTTCTCGGTGCGCCCCTGGTATATGTACTCAGTCCCTTGCCCCGTGACGAGCGACTCGAGGAATGCCGTCTTGGCAGGACTGTCTTCCAGTGCAATTTCGAGCGCGGCGCGCACTTTTTCTGGCGGATCCATGGTCCAGCGCCCGATACCCGCTGCCAGATTGATGGCGGGATTCGCGGGATCTTTGACCTGACGGAGGAGCTCGAGCGCACGGGGGTGCAAGACGAGACCGCGCTGGCGCAAAGGAGCGAGGATGTCGCGACCTTCGTTCGTTTCGACGACCGAACGCGCGTCGATGAAGCGCAGGAACGCCTGCCGGTCCACATCGTTCATCTTCGCCATCTGCTCATTCACGAACGCATCCTGCGCCTCGGGCGTGCGGAGATTACCGGCCCGCTGCAGCAATGCCTGCGCGGCCTTCAATCCCGCCTTGTAATCTTTCGGCGTTCCCTGATACATGGCCATCCAGAGAGTGAGCTGCCGGAGCCGCTTCGAGCACGTATCCCAGCCGAGCGTATTCAGCTCTCCGATCACGTACTGGTTGGCCATGAGGAGCGCTCTCGCCTGTTCGTTGTGTTCCAGCGGGGAAACCGCGGGATCACCGCGAAGCGCTTTCAGCTGCGCCTCCCGCCGCGCATGCAATCCCTTCTCCGTGGCCGCGAGGAACCGCGACGCGCTCGAGGACGTCTTGAGTAGATCGCTCAGGGCATCTTTCCCGGCGCGCAGGGCCGCCTGCTGCTTGAGGAGACTGGTCAGTTTGGGGTCATTCTCGGGATCACTGATGTTCTTTCGCAGACCGGCGATGTAATCCCAGTAAATACCCGCGCCGGTCTTCACGACCCTCCAGAATTCCGAAGCATGATTTTCGACGGATTCTTTCCATGTCACTTCATGCACATTGCCATTCCGCAGATCCGTGTGAATCTGCACGGATTTGCCCCTCGGCATGAGATTGGCCAACTCCCGGATCAGGGCGGCCTTGTCATTGACTAGGAGCATGCCATCCGGTCCATCGGTGATGGGTTTGCCATCCCCGTGCAGGGAGTCGTAGAGCCGCTTGGCTTTCGTCGCCGCGGCGTCCCCCTTGCCATCAAAGGAGAGGAACGTGAGGTACTCTTGCAGAAGAGCGCTATCCTTTCCCTTGAGCTTGAATCCCTTTCCAGAACCCGTGGGCTCCGTCACGGCTTCAACGATGGCCGTGGCACTCTCTGTCCCCAACTTTTCAGTTTTGAATTTTTGATTTCCAATTGCCTCGTACAGCTTTCCTTTATCATCAATGACATAAAATCCGGCATAAGTTGTGGACTTTCGGATAAGACCATCCGTCTCCAGTTTCGCGAGTAATGCGGTTGCCATGGCAGGCGCAGAAGCGACATCACCACGCGCGTAGAAATCACGCAGCATCTTCGTGAGACCATCGGTACTCGCCCATGTGGAAGTTGCCGTACTTTTCGCATCTGCAAAAAGAATGTCTAATTGCGTCTTCGCATTCGTCTTCCCAAATTCAATTTCCTGCGGACCGAACTTTTCCATCTTCGCGATCGCGACGAGCACGCCCGGATCAGGACGGTAATTGCTGGCCTCGAGCATCTGTGTAATCTTGGGCGGCACGCGCGCGCTGAGCGCGAGCGCCGAGAGCGAGATGCCCGCGGGATTGTCGATCTTCACGCCCTCGCTCCTGAGATACCCCTCCGCCTTGTCGGTGTTCCACAGACTCAGCAGATCGCGAGCGAACTCCTCGAGAGAAACCGAGGCGGACGCAACGGTCTTCTTCAGTTCCGCTTCCACCTTGGCACGGTCGGCTTCCACTGCTTCCCTCCCGCCCTTGAGGATCGAGAGGATGAGTGCCTTGATCGCCTTGTCGTCTTTGATCATGTACTTCTCTCTGATATGCCGCACGCGCTCGGGTTGCGCCAGCTGCACGTCGCCCTTGAGGCCCAGAGACTGCTCAAGTTCCCGCTTCTGCGTATCCGAGAGCTTGGCCCCTTTCAAAATTTCCAGTCGCTGAATGAGCGCGTCGAGGCGGAATTTTCCGTTGCGCTCGCGGGACATGTGGATGAT
>CAZVLZ010000081.1:0-2637 GCA_964628345.1 uncultured Candidatus Peribacteria bacterium
GCCATCGGTACAACCAGACTTCTCGAGGCGATACGTACGAGCGGCCTCGCTGTCCGGTTCTATCAAGCCAGTTCCAGCGAACTCTACGGCAAGGCCGCGCTGGCGCCCCAGAACGAGGACACACCGTTCTATCCGCGCAGTCCCTACGGGTGTGCCAAGGCCTACGCCTTCTACCTCACTCGGAATTACCGCGAGAGTTACGGGATGTTCGCCGTGAACGGCATCCTCTTCAATCACGAGTCTCCCCGCCGGAGCGAGAACTTCGTCACGCGCAAAATCACCTTGAGCATCGCCAACATCCTTGCCGGGAAACAGGAGTGCATGCACCTCGGCAATCTGGAGGCCAAGCGTGACTGGGGATATGCCAAAGAATTTGTGGAGGGCATGTGGATGATGCTGCAGCAATCAGAGCCGGAGGATTTCGTCCTCGCCACGGGCAGGACCGCGACGGTGCGTGAGTTTTTGGAATTGGCGCTGACTGCGGCGCACATTCCATTCGAGCGCAGCGGCACCGGGGAGAGCGAAACCTATCATGATGCCCGGACAGGGAAGACCATTGTGGCGGTGGATCCGCGCTACTACCGGCCAGCGGAGGTGGATTGTCTGCTCGGCGATGCTTCCAAAGCGAAGCAGAAATTGGGATGGCAGCCCAAGACGACTTTGTCCGAACTCGTGACGCTCATGGTGGAGGCTGATCTGAACGTGGCGGGCGTGCAGGTGGAACGGTAGTGATCCTTTTGGCTTTTTGGTGGATAGGGCCCGTTTTTCGTGGCAGAATGCCCATCACGGTTATGGAAGATTCCTACGTCCATCCCCGGTCACGGCAATCCTTCTTTTCCGGCTCTTCCATTCACAAAGAGAAGAAGCAGTGGGGTGAAGAGCACTGGATCGTGAACAAGGAATACTGCGGCAAGAAACTCCTCCTCAAAAAAGACCGTCGTTGCAGCCTGCACTCTCATCAAGAGAAGGACGAAGTCTTCTATATCCAGAAGGGACGCGTCATCCTGGAACTCGGCAAAGAGAAACGCGAACTCCATCCCGGCGATTTCGCCCACATTCCTGCGGGGATGCCGCACCGTTTCACGGGACTGCAGGACAGCGAACTATTCGAGTTTTCCACAACGCACAGTGAGGACGACAGTTTTCGCACGGAGTATTCTGGTCACGTGGAGCAGGAACGCTACGACCGGCAATCGGCTCTCATCCGTGCCTTCAGGCAGTGTTCGGTGCTTGTCGTGGGGGATGTGATGCTCGATACGTACTTTTCGGGTTCCGTGGACCGCATCTCCCCCGAGGCGCCGATTCCCGTGGTGCGCTTTCGGGAGAAGATGTCTTTTCCCGGCGGTGCCGCCAACGCGGCGCGCAACATCGCGGCACTCGGAAGCCGAGTCACCCTGCTCGGGCTGAAGGGTGATGATGATGCGGGCAGAGAACTCGATGCTCTGATCAGGAAAGAGAAGGTCCGTTCCCTCCTCCTCGTCGATGCCAAGCGCTCCACCACGCAGAAACAGCGCATCGTCGCCGGATCGTCGCATCAGATCGTGCGCCTCGACATCGAAGAGCAATCATCGCCGTCTCCCGCTCAAGTGCGCTCACTCCTCAAGCGCATCGAACGTGAGTTGCCCAAGCATGATGTTCTTCTGCTCTCGGACTATGCGAAGGGGATTTTCTCCCCCGATGTGCTCCGGGCCTGCATCGCGTTTGCTCGTCGCAAGAAGAAGCCCGTCATTCTTGATCCGAAGCCCCTCGATTCTTCCTATCTTGCGTATGCGCGTGGTGTGACCCTGATGACGCCCAATCGCCGGGAGGCATTGCTCCTCTCCGGTCGGGCGAATATAGCCCCCGAAGAAGCCGGCAAGATTCTGGCGACTGCACTCAAGACAGATGTCCTACTCACATTAGGCGCCGACGGCATGCTGCTCGCGCATCCGCGCAAGGCTCATGAGCGTTTCCCCACGTTCGTGCGCGACGTGTCCGACGTCTCGGGTGCCGGGGACACGGTGGTTGCGGTCCTTGCGATTGTTTTGGGACTCAAAGGGAAGCTTCTGGATGCCGTTGACCTCGCCAATCGCGCGGCAGGGATCGTCGTCGGCAAGGCAGGTACGGCCACCCTTACCGGCGAGGAACTTCTGGACGTTCTATGAAATTCCTCCTCCTCGATTTCGATGGGACGTTGGTCGCAGACAACGGGGGGCTTGCCTACGACCCTGCATCCGTGGCGTTGCTTCCGGGTGTGGTGGAAGGACTCCGGAGGCTGCGGGATGCCGGCCTTCGTTTCTTCATCGTCACGAATCAATCCAAGATCGGCCGCGGAGTCGCAACAGAACAGAATGTGACTTCTCATATCAATCGCGTCATTCAGTTACTCAAAGAACAGGGTGTGCACATCGAAACGTATCACTGCTGTCCGCACCTTCCGGAAGACGCGTGCGATTGTCGCAAGCCCAAACCCGGCATGTGGGAAGCTCTTCGCAAGCGCTATCCAGCACTCACTGCGGATGAAACAATCATGGTCGGGGATCAGGATAAGGATGTTCTCCTGGGTCAGGCGATTGGGTGTAAGACGGCTCGTATCTATTCCGTCACTCATCCACGGACGGTTTCCGCGGACTTTCTCATTCGTTCGCTCGACGAGCT
>CAZVLZ010000082.1:0-2288 GCA_964628345.1 uncultured Candidatus Peribacteria bacterium
GGCACGGTCGGAAGACCCATCCGCCCCGAGCGTGACATTGGCAAGGATCACGCCCCCACTGACGCCGAGCGAGAACGTTGCATCGGTCACCTGCAGATCCGCCCGGCCGTCGCCCTTGATCCCCGTGAGCCTCCACTGCCCGAGTGTGCGGCCGATGCCGCTCACCAGTGCATCTTCGTCCGGACCGGCGTTGGTAATCGTCGCAAACGTGGAACGGGATGTTTCGAACGTCTGGTATGTATCGGTTGTGGACTGGTTGTAGCGTCGGGTGCTCCAGTCGCCGCGACCGGAGATGAAGAAATGATCGATCTGAATGTCCTCGCCGCTCTCACCGCCCTGATCGAAGCTGCGGGTGATCGCCCGCGCATACACGAATGTTTCCACCCGGCGTGCCATGGAGATGAGCCCGGGAGTCGAGTGGAGTGTGAAGGAGGAGGGATCATCGGAATCGCGCGACGCGCCGCCCAGATACCGACCATCAGCACTGGCGAAGAACCGCACCTGATCAATGGAGGGAACGGTCCCGGTGAATACGACCGTGATGTCCTCCACAGTAAAAGGTTCAGAATTATTGAAGATCTTCGCCGCGCCGAGAATAGGCGACGTGGTTCCAAGACGCAGAAAGGAGGAAAGCTGCGAAAAATCCGGCCCGGGATCAGTGACGAAGGAGGAAACTGAAGATGCCGAGGAAACCGAGGAGGCCGAAGAGGAGCTCGCTTGATGCGTGAGGCAGGGATCGGCGAAGTACGCGATCGGATGACCGTCGGACGTGCACGAGGGCTGCACAGTCCCGTCGGGACAGACGTACGGATCGCAGGAAAATGATGATGAAGATGCGGAAGATGTGACCCCGCTCTGCGCGGATCGGAGCTGTGTTAGTTCTCCGCGGCTGTACGCCAGGAACGACGCGACAAGTTGAGCCACTTCACCGCGCGTGAGCGCGTGATCGGGTGCGACGCCCGGCAGATGCACGCCCTCCAGTTCCGCAGCGGAAAGATAGGGCGCATACCACACATTCGCTTTGATCGGCGGTACGGTGAGGTCAAATGCGAGGACGAGCATCTTCGCGGCCTCGGCATAGTTCACCGTACGCGTGGGATGAAAACGCCACTGGGGCTCATCTATCCCCTCCAGCGCATCGCCGGAGACAATGCCGTCACGCTTGGCCGCACAGACGAACGGCGCGTAGCACGCAGCAGGATCAATATCGGGGAAACAGCCGGTATCGGCCGGAGGAATGACCTCTGCAGTCAATGCACGCATGAAAATCTTGATGAATTCCGCGCGATTCACGGTTTGATCGGGACGGAATGTGCCGTCTGCATATCCCTGCAGTATCCCCTCTTCCGTGAGCAGGCTCACCGCCACCGACGTCACGCGGTCGCCCGGTGCATCGGTGTAGGGCAGGTGCGCGGAGTCGTACGCGGCCAGCGCGACGAGCGGAAATGCAATGGAGAGAAACGGAATGAAACGGCGCATAGAAGGAAGGGAGGGAGAGGTCAGTCTAGCACAAACTTCGCGAACCACGCCGACGTGTCTCCTTGCTCATTTTTGCGTAGAGTGCAGCACGCGCTTCCTGAATATCGTGCGCAACGCGTTGCCGCAGTTTTCCGAGACTGTGGCGGGAACAAGCGCTTTGAAGTTTGACGCTGTGAGCCTGCACACGCCCGTCATCCGTATCGGCACTCAGTTGTGCAAGAGAGGCAATATCCTTACGAATTTGTTCCCGCAGAGGTTCAAGAAGGCTATTGCGTGCACAAGATTCGCTGTGTTCAGCCGCGGAATGAGAATCGAGAGTCATGGTCGGAAGTGGAAATGCAAAATAAAAATATCCGGTGATCCGGATATCCGCTTGGGGGCAGATGCCCCCGCAAACTTAAAAGTTTACGCAGGCAGCACCTCCCCCGCACGCGGCGGAGTGAAGTTGCTGCCGGGGATGAGATTCCGAGAAACCAAAGTGGCCCTACTGTAGCCGAAATCCCAGCGGAGAGTCAACAAATCTTATGATGGATTGAGCATACGCCATGCCTCCGCAGCGGCGCGGCTCCACCGCGTTTCAACCTTGTTTTGGAGGGAGAGGAGCGACGGGGGGACCGCCTCCGTGACGCGTTGGCGCGTCTGTGCGGTCAGTGCTTCCGGGGCGGCCGGGGATTCAACACGACCTGCGGGAACGGCTTCCGGGAGGGTGGATGGAGGAGTGGTTTCCATGATGAAGAAGAAAGAAAAGAAATACATCACTTCAGCCGGACGATGGCATGGACCATCTGACAAACCGCCCACCGACGCTC
>CAZVLZ010000083.1:0-2135 GCA_964628345.1 uncultured Candidatus Peribacteria bacterium
ATATCTATTCCCAGAATAGCAACTCCTTTCCCACTTGCATCGCGAATTGGAGCGTCTCCCGTCAAAAACGTGCCCCATTGATCAATTGAGAAGTTTTCTACCATGGGTCCCTTCAAGCCTTCAGTAGCGAATTCCTGCTCACTCGCATCATAGACAACTCCAGGCCAGATATTCTCGTCCTCTTCATCCACCACTCCGTCACCATTGTGATCTTCTGACAGGAGTGGAATATTATAATTGGAATCTGCATCCGCCACGAATTCCCACAGGGTCGGCTCTGAAGTTGGTCGCAAAATGTAGATATATATAATATGACTGTCAGGATTTCTATCCCTAATCTCATTCAGTTTTTTGAAAACCCTCTGGTACTCCGGCCTCTCCATGTCCCGGGCGAATCGTAGCGGTTCCAAATCCTTCGCATCGATCTCTGCCGCAGCCGTAGAAGCAATGGCCATCAGCTTTTCTCCCACCTGCTCCTTCATCAGATTCAATGTATACATGTACATCCCCCACGTCACCCCCAGTGCAATCAGCGCACACAGCCCCAAAACCACCAGCACTCCCCTGGAACGCAGTGCCTTCAGCAAATCAAAGAAAAGCGGCCGGTTGAAGGCCGCAAGACGGATGAAGACAAAGAGGAGGAAGAGACCGAGGAAGACATACGCCACCTCAAACGACTGTGACGTAAGATCGCGCACCTGCTGAAGATCGATATCCACGAAGAGAACGGCAACAGGTGTTCCCTGGGCATCAAAAATGGGAGCGGAGGCATCGCAGTACTCACCCCACTCGTCCTCCAAAAAATCCGCAGCGGGCCTAATAAGTCTTTCTGCGGCAAGAGGATCAATATGCGGATACGCCTGCCCCGGCATCGTGAGCTGCTCGAAATCCTCGATGATTCCATCACCATTCAGATCCTCATCCGGCGTGCCGTAATCGGCATCCGCCACCACTTCCCACGAAGTCCCCTCCGATGCAGTCGGCCGGTCGATGTACACAAAGCGGATATTCTCATTGCGCGTCTTGATCTCGCGCAGGTGCGAAACCAGTTTCATGAATTCCGGCTTCTTTACATCATCCTGCGTGTAGAGCTGTTCAATGTCTCTGGCATCAAACTCCATAGCCGCCGTGGCGGCAATCGCCATGGCCCGTTCCCGCACCCGTTCCCGATTCAGATTGTACGTATGCCTCCACAGCCCGAATGTGACCGATGCAGCCAGAACGGCACCCACCAGGAAAATCACGACACTTTTGCGGCTCAGGAAGAACTCACGGAGACTCGAGAGTGACCGCGTGCTCAGCGAAATCATGGGTCCGGCCGCCTGCGGCAGAACGTCCGCGATGTTCTGCGGTTGGGTGGTCGGTTCCTTGGCGCGACGCCACAGGAGCTCGAACATCGTCCGCTCCGTGTTCGCAAGCTCCGGATACTTGAGGTAGCACGCGCGCTGCTCTACGTGATTGAAACACGCCACCGTCTCGCCTGCGATGATCTTCTCGAAAGTGATGGGGAACTCCTCCTCGCCGAGGAGCTGCGTCTCGCGGTACTCGAAGGCATCGCGGGACTGAAAGCGGCGTCCGAGAGGGGTATTGGGCGCCAGAGCGCGCGAAAAGATGCCGCGGCGGTGACGCCCGCGGAAGTACTGCACGCGGAATTCGCGCAGGGGATCTTCCTCCTCCTTCATGGTCACGGGTCTGTAGTGCAGGAATTCTTTGACCGGGAGATCCAGGAGTTTCAAGTAGGCCTTCTTGATCCCCTCTTCGCCCTCGAAGTACTCCATCTCGGGCCGCTTGTTCGAAACCTTGAGCGAGTGGATGAAGGTCTCGAAGTTCCGGGCGCGATTCTTCATCCCCTCCAGCTTTTCCTCCGTGTCATGCTTCACCCATTCCACGACGGAGTCGAGAGACTGCAGAAGCATCTTGGGCGTATCGTTCACGATCTCGCGACGGATGATGCGGCGACTGAGCAGCTTCTTCACCGCCTGGTCCAGGACCCCCGTGGATTTTCCCGTTTTCGCCGCCAATTCCCTGAGCGTCAGCGCTTCGCCCTCCAGGAGCTTCTTGAGTGCCAGGATCTCCGTTTGGGAGAATCCTGCATCCGTAAGATACGCCTCGATGCTGGCGGGAAGGTCGGTCAT
>CAZVLZ010000084.1:0-1676 GCA_964628345.1 uncultured Candidatus Peribacteria bacterium
GGGAGCAGATTCACCGTGTTCCTGTGCCGCAAGCATGGCCTCTGTCGTCGTCTGCAATTGCTGTCCACAGAGTGGCAGAATCTGGCCAGCCGCCCACTCCGCCACAACCACCGGATTGCTGCGCTCCTCAGCAGAGAAGCCACCGTCGCGCGCGTGCATGTCAGGCGTCACGCCTGCTGCAAGCAACTGACCCTGCAAATGCTCTAGTTGTGCGTAGGCTCTCAGACGCGCATCCGGCGACAGTCCCGCCGGCCCGACGAGAATGTCATTGGCCACTCTGACAACATCAAGAGTGAGCTGACGAATCTCTTTCGCTCTGGGATCAGCGAGAAATTGCTCTCGAGAGGGATAGGTTTCTCTGTGCTGGTGTCTGTTTTCTGTCATGTAAATATTATACAATATTTTTAGTATTTACTCAAACTCGACACACTGCCGTGGATTCGTCAAAACACAGTAGCTACCTGAGAATCTGATTACTTCTGGTTCTCCTGAAGCGTCGCCACATCTTGGCATGCCTTGCAGAGATCGGCGCTGGCAAACGAATGGAAGAAAATTCCTTCTTAGCGCCAGTTCTTTCACCGCAAATACCGCCTGCGGTTCTCATTGTGCTCATCATTCGTCGTTGCGTAGTGAATCATCCCTCTGGAATCATGCAGGTAGTACCAGTAGGGAGAGTCCTGCGGCTGCAAGGCTGCGCGGATGCTGGAGAGACTGGGACTCGCGATCGGGCCGGGCGGCAATCCCTTGAACCGACGCGTGTTGTAGGGGCTCTGCACATCCAGATCCGATTGCGTGAGCGCCCCCGTGGCTTTGTCGAGAATGTAGCGCACCGTGGCATCCACGCCGAGCGACATGTCGGCGTCGTAACGCTTCCAGAGAATGCCCGCCACGATGGGCCGCTCGGCATCGGTGCGCGTCTCGGCTTCCACGAGCGAAGCCATGGTGACGATCTCGTGGAGCGAGTGTCCGGATGCCTTGATCTCCGCCGCGAGATCGTCCACCACCCGCGCGCGGAAAGTGCCGAGCAGGCGCTCCAGAAAAAACTTGGGGACGAATTCCGCGGCATTCACAAAGTACGTCTCGGGATAGAGATATCCTTCCAGGCGGCCGCCGCGCTCCGCGAGCCCCTTCCCAGGCGGGAGAAAATCGAACGAGCTGAAGTCGCAGCGTTTGAGACAGTCCAACACGGCGCCGGAATCCGCCAGTCCGTTCCCGGCGAGGAGCGCATCCATCTCAGAGACCGTCCATCCTTCGGGGATCGTGAGGGACACTTCTTCCGATTTCCCCGTGCGCAGAACCCCCACAATCTCTTCGACGCTCATGGACGGCCGGAAGATGAAGGACCCCGCCTGCAAGCCACTCTCCGCTGCGTGGAACTTGACGTAGGTCTTGAACGCGCTCGCAGAGCGAATGATCCCCTTCTCTGCGAGAAGCGCCCCAACCGCCGTCACGCTCATGCCCGGTTCCACTTTGACGCGCACCGCACTCTCGCCACCGAGAGGCGCCAATTGCTGCAAGTACCACATGTACGCGACAATGCAGAGGCCGATGAAAAGAAGGAAGACTTTTCTCATGCCAAGGGAGAATAGTATGGAGGAAATAAAATGAAAGAGAAATACATCTGTCGCGAAGCGGTGGGTGGCTCTGACGGGACCCAGCGCTGAGCGACATCGATT